>CAYFJY010000001.1:0-37094 GCA_964343665.1 uncultured Actinomycetes bacterium
ACCTGTGTTCAAGGGTTGATAAGGTAAAGACATGGAACCAGGTGGCATTGCAACGATTATTGCAGCGACTTCACTGTTGGTTATCGCTTTTGCGCTTGGCTATGCGGTAATTCGTTTGAGTCGCTTGATTGACGAGGCCAAGGTGACTTTAAAGGCGTTCACTGATGAAACGACTCCTTTAATTAAGGAATCGACTCGCACAGTTGAACTGGTCAATGGTCCGCTTGAGAGCATCAATAAAATCACTAAAAATGTTGAAGCGGTCTCTGACAAAGTCGCTGGCGCTGCAGATACCTTTGTCAGTAAAGGTGGACCAGCTGTTAAAGCGCTTGGATTATTGGCTAGCGCTGCATCTGCGAAGAAACGCGGAAAGAAAAAGTAATTGGAATCCGCAGATATTCGCGCAAGGTGGTTGCGCTTCTTTGAGTCTGGAAATCGCGAAAATCTTCCACATGTTGTAGTGCCTTCAGCCTCGCTAATTGCAGATGATCCAAATTTATTACTCGTTAATGCTGGAATGGTTCCATTCAAACCATACTTTCTTGGCGAGGTAACTCCACCTTTCAAACGTGCGACTTCAGTTCAGAAATGCGTTCGCACCCTTGATATCGACGAAGTAGGAAAGACAACTCGCCATGCATCTTTCTTTCAGATGTGTGGCAATTTCTCTTTTGGTGATTATTTTAAAGAAGGAGCAATCTCGCTTGCTTGGGATCTTTTAACGAGGCCGGTGACGGATGGCGGTTATGGTTTCCCTGAGAGCCGACTTTGGGTGACTGTTTATCAGGATGATGATGAAGCGGCGGATATTTGGCATAAGAAGATCGGAATTCCTAAAGAGCGAATTCAACGTCGTGATATGAATGATAATTATTGGTCTATGGGTGTACCTGGCCCTTGTGGACCTTGTTCTGAAATTTATTATGACCGCGGACCAGAGTATGGAAAAGATGGCGGTCCGATTGCAGATGAAGAGCGTTATTTAGAGGTTTGGAATCTAGTCTTCATGCAATTCGAAAGAGGAGCCGGAGCAGGTAAGACCGATTACCCAATTCTCGGAGAGTTGCCAAATAAAAATATCGATACTGGTCTAGGCCTTGAACGAATGGCTGCAATCTTGCAAGGCGTAGAGAATATTTATGAGATTGATACAACGAAAGTTATTTTAAATAAGGCAGTTGAATTGACAGGTGTTAAATATGGCGCAGCTGAAAGAAGTGATGTTTCACTTCGAGTCATCGCCGACCATGCTCGCACAGCCGCCATGCTTATATGCGATGGTGTAACGCCTGGCAATGAAGGTCGCGGCTATGTACTTCGCAGAATGATGCGTAGAACAATCAGAAATATGCGGTTACTAGGCTCACAAGAACCAGTTATAAGAGAGTTAATCTCGGCATCTATCACTGCTATGGGAACACAGTATCCAGAGTTGATTACAGACCAGAGCAGAATCCAAAAAGTTGCTGTCGCTGAAGAAGATTCATTTCTGCAAACTTTAAAAAGTGGAACGCAAATCTTTGATACTGCTGCGGGAGAAGTAAAAGCATCTGGCGGCCGAGTGCTATCAGGAGATGCGGCCTTTAAATTGCATGATACGTATGGCTTTCCGATTGACTTAACACTTGAAATGGCGAACGAACAGGGCTTGCAAGTGGACGCTAATGGATTCCGTAGATTGATGAAGGAACAGAAGGATCGCGCAAAGGCTGATTCAAAAGCTAAGAAAAGTGGCCATACTGATTTAACTGAATATCGAAAGATTGCAGATGAGATGGGGCTATCTGAATTCATCGGCTACAGCCATACCGAATCTGAATCCAAAGTTCGTGGTCTGCTAGTAGATGGGAAAATTTCAACTAACGCTTCTGAAGGCGATGAAGTCGAGATAGTTTTAGATCGCACTCCTTTTTATGCTGAAGGTGGCGGTCAATTAGCAGATGGTGGTGTAATTACTCTAAGTAACGGAACAAAAATACAAATAGATGATGTTCAAGCGCCAGTCCCTTCACTAAGCGTTCATAAAGGGCGCGTAATAGTAGGTTCACTTGAAGTCGGCAATGATGTTCATGCAGTTATTGATCTTGAGCGCAGACGTGCAATTTCTAGGGCGCACTCTGCTACCCATATGGTTCATAAAGCCTTTCGTGAAATTTTGGGAGAGACCGCCACACAAGCGGGATCTGAAAATTCACCAGGTCGCTTCCGTTTCGATTTCCCTTCAACTGGAGCAGTTCCATTCTCAGTTTTAAATGATGTCGAATCAAGAGTAAACGCATTATTGCTTGAAGATTGGGAAGTTACGGCTGAGGTCATGAGCCAAGACGAGGCTAAGAAACTTGGTGCAATGGCTCTATTCGGAGAGAAATATGGGGATCGAGTTCGTGTAGTGAGCGTCGGAGATTGGGCTCGCGAGCTTTGCGGAGGAACGCATGTCTCCCGTACGGGACAACTTGGCATAGTTAAATTGCTTTCAGAGTCATCTATCGGTGCAGGTGTTAGAAGAGTTGAGGCTCTAGTAGGAGCCGATGCTTATAAGTTCCTCGCCAGAGAAAATATTCTCGTCAACCAATTGGTGGATTTAATCAAAGGCACCAAGCCAGAGGAACTCCCAGAGAGAATATCTGACTTAATAAATAGATTGAAAGAAACTGAACGGGAGTTAAATCAATTCCGCTCTGCTCAAGCACTGGCTCAAGTTTCTGGGCTTTTGGAGAATGCAAAGAATTTCGGTGATTTCAAATTATTAGCTTCAGAGATTGGTGACGGTGTATCCGTGGAAGATTTACGGACAATGGCACTAGATATTAAGAATCGTTTGGGTGAATCCGTGGTGGCGTTAGCGAGTAACAATGGTGGTAAACCAATAGTGGTTGTGGCTACGAGTGAAGTTGCCAGAAATAAAGGGATAAAAGCAGGAGCTTTGGTTAAATTGGCATCATCGGTTCTTGGCGGTGGCGGTGGCGGTAAAGATGATTTTGCACAAGGTGGCGGTACCAATTCAGCTGAGATCCCTAATGCTTTAAAAGCGATAGAGAAGGCGATCGCCAAGTAATGACTTTTGGCCGCCGACTCGGAGTTGATTTCGGTCAGGCTCGCATTGGTATCGCAATCTGCGATGCTGATGGAATGGTTAGTACGCCTCTAGTAACTTTAAAAAATGATAAAAAACTTCTCTCAGAACTCGCCAAAATAGTTAATGAGTATCAACCTATTGGCATCTACTTAGGAAAACCAATTCATCTAAGCGGAGTAGAAGGCGCCACTGTCGAAAACGTCGCTAAATTTGCCGAAGAGCTCAAGAATAGTTTTGATCTACCCATCACCTATGTGGATGAGAGATTAACGAGTGGCCAAGCTGCAAAATCACTAAAAACCGCTGGCAAAAGCGCTCGTGAATCTCGTGAATTCATTGATCAATTGGCAGCAGTTTCGATACTTGAATTGGGAATCCAAATTGAAAAACGCAATTAAGAAATATTGGCCTGCTGCAGCGGGGCTGGCTTTTACCTTTCTTTTAGCATTCGCTTTACATCTGATCCGAGTTAACTTAGCGCAAGAGGCCAATTTTCCTACTCGTGATATTTCTGCAAATGAATCGATTGTAAATATAGAGGTGGGTGATGCAGCCTCTGGTCTTGAGATAGCCAAGAACCTTTATGAAAACGGTGTAACGGCATCGATTACATCTTTTTATCAACTAGCAATCTCGGATCCACGAGCGATTCAGATCTCACCTGGTACACATAGGCTAAACAAGAAGATATCTGCTAAGCAGGCGCTGGAACAATTATTGGACCCTAAGCGAAATGCAGGTTTAGTAGGGATCGTTGAGGGATCTTGGCGAAGTGAGATCTTTCAGAAATTACGTAAGGTGGGTTTCGATAACCTAGAGAAGGCAGTGAAGGAAATTGATGTTCCCAAAGGTTTCAACTCAATCGAGGGCATATTCTTTCCCGCACAATATTCCTTTGCAAAAGGAACTACATCTGTTCAAGCCTTACAAACCATGGTGGATCGATTCAATATAGAGATTGCAAAGATTGGTTTGAAATCAGAAAAAGAATTGATCATTGCTTCGCTGATACAGGCAGAGGGAGACCCAGTTGATTTTCCTAAAATATCACGGGTTATCTATAATCGATTAAAAATTGGAATGCCGCTTCAATTGGATACCACTGTTCAATATGTTCTAAAAAAACGCGGTTCGGTCTATCTTTCATCCAAATCCACTCAATTAAATTCACCCTACAACACCTATAAGCGATATGGGCTTCCAATCGCACCAATAGGTAATCCTGGGGCAGCGGCCATGAAAGCGGCGCTATCGCCCGCAGATGGTGATTGGCTCTATTTCATCACTGTAAAACCCAGAGATACTAGGTTTACCAAGTCGCATGATGAATTCTTGAAATGGAAGAATGAATACTTGAATAATCTTCGAGCCGGAGCATTTAAATGAGAAAACGCGCTGCAGTGCTGGGGTCTCCGATCTCTCATTCACTGTCTCCTGCATTACATAACGCTGCTTATCTAGCTCTTGGTATTGAAGGTAAATATGATGCTGTTGAAGTTGGTAGTGGCCAATTAATTGATTTCATGGCTCGAGTCCGTCAAGTAGACGCAGAGTGGATCGGATTCTCTTTAACCATGCCCTTGAAAGAGGAGATCTTTAACGTTGCAGATCGAATAGATCCTTTAGCAAAGCAGATTAATTCCGGAAATACCTTACTTCCTACAAGTGAGGGTTGGTTAGCGACCACAACCGATGTCTCCGGATTCATTTGGGCCCTAGCAGCCAATGAAGTTAACGATTTCAGAGTAGTCCAAATCATCGGAGCCGGTGGAACAGCAAGAGCCGCGGCTTCTGCAGTTGATGCGCCAGGCAGAACTATCCAAGTTGTTAGTAGAAATCCCAATCGTGAGACTGATATGAGAAATGCAGTAACAATGGCTTCTATCTCTTTTGTTGATTGGAACCAAGTTAAGTTAGATGCGGATTTAGTAATTAATACAACTCCAATTGGGGTGGCGGATAATTTAGATTTGTCAGGGGTCGGTAAAGCTGTCTTATTTGAATCCCTTTATAATCCTTGGCCGACTAAATTAGCGGCAAATTGGCCGGGAAAAGTGATCGATGGTTTAGAACTTTTGGTACATCAAGCGGTGGACCAGATTCATTTAATGACAGGTTTTGTAATTGATCGGAATCTAATGGCTCCAATATTACGTACTGCTGGGGAGGCAGAACTTAGAGATCGTTTATGATTTTCATTCCGATCATGTGGCTTGCATTAGCGAGTTATTTTGATTTGAAATATAAGCGGATTCCAAACTGGTTGACCTATCCCGCGATACTGATATCGATCTTGGCTGCAATGGGAAATATTTCACATAACAAAGAGAAGTTCCATCTTCTAAACTTTCTAATCTTTCTCTTACTTCTCAGCATTTTTCTCATCTTCTTCACGAAGAATTTGATTGGAGGAGGAGATATAAAACTTGGGATCGCTATCGCAATCTGGTCAGATGCTCATGGTTTGCCACAAAATTGGCTGACCTTCGCCTTCCTGATCGGTGGTTTATATGCTCTAATCCTTCGAAGCCGTTCTATCGTTTTCGCTCCATTCATGGCTCTTGGTTTTCTGATAGCAAATTTGTTCTAGAAGATAAGTAAATTTGGCGCGAGAGATGGATAATCTCTGAAATAATCACCCAATGCGTTGGTTAACTGCCGGAGAGTCACATGGTCCAGTACTAACTGGAATCATCGAGGGTTTGCCCGCTCACATTCAGATAACGACTGCTGATATTGATCGTGAACTTGCAAGGCGACGATTAGGGTTTGGACGCGGCGCCCGCCAAAACTTCGAGGCAGATAAAGTGAGAATCACAGGCGGTGTTCGTTTAGGTGAGAGCCAAGGTGGCCCTATAAGCGTTGAAGTTGCTAATAGCGAATGGCCTAAATGGGAAAAGGTAATGTCAGCAGACCCAGTACCTGAAGAAGAGATTTCAAAACTAGCTCGCAATGCGCCACTTACTCGTCCAAGACCTGGTCACGCCGATTTAGTTGGTATGCAAAAGTATGGATTCAACGATGCAAGAGCGATTTTAGAACGTGCATCTGCACGTGAGACTGCTGCAAGAGTGGCACTTGGTGCGATCGCCAAGGCATTTTTAAAGCAGAGTGTTGATATCGAAATTTTAAGCCACGTAGTTTCTATTGGTCAGGCGAAAGTTGCCGAGAACGCTCCATTACCAAGTATGAAAGATTTAATAAAGATAGATGAAAACCCAGTTCGCTGCGCTGATGACGATGGCAGCAAATTGATGATCGCTGAAATAGAGAACGCCCATAAGGATGGAGATACTCTCGGTGGTGTCGTAGAAGTTATTGCTTTTAATGTCCCAGTCGGATTAGGTTCCCATGTACATTGGGATCGCAGATTAGATTCACGTTTGGCTGCTGCATTGATGGGTATTCAAGCTATAAAGGGCGTTGAACTTGGAGATGGTTTCCTAACTGCGACTCGTAGGGGTTCTGTAGCTCATGATGAGATTGATCTTAAAGATGGACAAGTAGTTCGCAGATCCAAACGAGCAGGTGGAACTGAAGGTGGCATAAGTACTGGAGATATTCTTAGAGTTCGCGCTGCAATGAAACCAATTTCTACAGTTCCTAAAGCGTTAGACACGATTGATGTGGCAACAGGCGAAGCAGCTAAAGCAATCAATCAACGTTCTGATGTCTGCGCAGTTCCTGCAGCAGGAGTTGTGTCGGAAGCCATGGTCGCATTAGTTCTTGCAGAGGCTGTTCTGGAAAAATTCGGTGGCGATTCAATCAATGAAACGCGTCGAAACTATGAGAATTTTATTGAGCATCTTTCCTTTAAATAATATTCGTTCTAACAGGGATTAGGGAGCCAGGAAACAGAAGTGCCACCAAATTTAATTCTTATCGGGCCGATGGGTGCTGGTAAAAGCACGGTAGGTGCAGAAGTGGCCAAAAATTTGAATTTAACTTTCTCTGACACTGATTCTCTTATTGAGATAGACCAAGGCAAGAGCATCTCAGATATCTTTGTTGAAGATGGAGAGACACATTTTCGTCTCGTAGAAGAGAGCATCGTTATTGACGCTTTGAAGCAAGAAGCAGGAGTTCTCTCTCTCGGTGGCGGAGCAGTTATGAATCTTGAAGTTCAGAGAGCTCTTAAGGAAAGTGGTGCCAAGGTAATCTTCTTAGATATCTCACTTAGCGCTGTAGTTCCACGCATCGGATTTGATACCCCAAGACCGCTTTTGATGGTCAATCCACGACAACGATGGAATGAGTTGATGCAAGAGAGACGTCCAACGTATGAAGCGTTGGCTGATTTAAGAATCGATGTAAGCGAATTATCGGTAGATCAAGCTGTAGCAAGGATAATTGAGTCCATATGAGAACTGTTCCTGTATCTGCCGAAAGGTCGTACCAAGTTGAAATTGGAGTTGATTGGCGAATCGCTTTAGAAGATTGGAGCGAAGGTCGTAATAAAGTAGTAGTTATCGCAAGCGAGAATTTTCCTATCAAGAGCAATTACCCAACTATTAATGTGCCTGATGGAGAAGCGAGCAAAAGCATTCACTCTCTTGATCAAGTTTGGAATGAATTCGGCAAATTAAGTTTGAGTCGAGGCGACCTAATTGTTGCCATTGGCGGTGGCACGGTTACTGATTTAACCGGCTTTGCCGCAGCTACTTGGATGCGTGGGATTGATTGGCTCGCTATTCCGACAACAGTTGCAGGGATGGTAGATGCTGCTGTAGGTGGAAAAACTGGAATTAATTCGGCCCATGGAAAGAATTTGATTGGATCTTTTCACTCACCAGTTGGTGTGTTGGTCGATTTAGATTTTATCGAAACTTTAACTGAACGAGATTTGGCCGCAGGTATGGCTGAAGTTGTTAAATGTGGCTTTATCTCTGATCCGGAAATATTGAAATTGTTGTCAAAGAAGGTTCTAAAGGACGTCATAAACGATTCGGAATTGCAGCTTGAACTGATATATAGAGCTATATCTGTCAAAGCTAAAGTTGTAGGAGAAGATTTCAAAGAGAGCTACCTTCGTGAAATTCTAAATTATGGGCATACCTTGGGCCATGCGATAGAGAAACACTCCGGGTATTCACTCAGGCATGGAGAGGCTATATCTATTGGAATGTGCTTTGCCGCAGAGCTAGGCAATCTAAAGTTGGGCCTAACTAAGGATTTAGTCGATTTGCATTACGAGATTCTAAATGCATTGAAATTGCCGACTTCTTACATGCCCAATGCATGGGAAGCGCTAGAGCAAGCCATGTATTCCGATAAGAAAGTTAAAAATGGCTCACTCAGATTTGTTGGTATTGATTCGATAGCCTCATGTAGAAGAATTGAGGACGCTACAAAACAGGAACTAATAGAGTGTTATGAGAGAATTTCCCAATGAGCTCACTAAAGGTCCTAATCTTAAATGGCCCAAATCTTGGTCGCCTAGACATTAGAGATTCCAAGATCTACGGTGACTTAAATTGGCAGCAATTGTCAGAGCTAATCAAAGAGGGTGCGAGTAAATTAGGTTTTGATGCGGATATTCGCCAAAGTGATGAAGAAGCAACCATCGTATCGTGGCTACACGAAGCAGCAGATAGGAATCTGCCAGTAATAATCAATCCTGCAGCATTCACGCATTATTCGATTGCGATTCATGATGCTGCGGAATTGGTAAAAGCTCCTATTATTGAGGTTCATTTATCTAACCCCATGTCTCGTGAAGAATTCCGGCACACCTCTGTGATAAGCGGTGTTGCTAAGGGAACTATCTCTGGTTTTGGACCGAATTCATATTTACTAGCGCTAAATGCCCTTAAATCATTAATTTCATAAAACCCTAATTTCTTGAATTAGTGTAGTTGCAGGTATCCTTCGCAAGTTGAAATCAATTTATAGGAGTTTTCGTGGCAACAACAAATGACCTGAAAAATGGCATGACTTTGGATATTGATGGTTCGCTTTGGACCGTTGTTGAGTTCCAACATGTAAAGCCAGGTAAGGGACCCGCATTCGTACGTACTAAATTGAAGCAGGTACTAACTGGAAAGGTTGTTGAGAAGACGTTCAACGCTGGTGTTAAAGTTGAAGTTGCGGTGCTTGAGAAACGCGACATGCAGTATCTATATAAAGACGGTGGCGATTTCGTTTTCATGGACACAGTTTCTTATGATCAGATCACAATACCAGCGGCAACAGTCGGTGATGCCGCTAATTACATGCTAGAAAATTGCGAAGCAATTGTCGCAATGCATGAAGGCAACCCACTTTATGTTGAGCTCCCTGCTTCGGTTGCGCTAGAAATTACTTACACTGAACCAGGTATCCAAGGAGATCGTTCTTCAGGAGGAACCAAGCCAGCGACTCTTGAGACTGGAATTGATATCCAGGTTCCTCTATTCATCAAGCAGGGCGAAAAGATTCTTGTTGATACTAGAGATGGCTCATATTTGGGCCGAGCTTAAAAAGCGCGTAAATTAAAAGATATGTCCGCGCGTTCTAAATCCCGAAAAGAGGCGTTAGATCACCTCTTTGAGGCAGATTTAAGAAACTGCGAAATTAATTCCGACTCACTCCGTGATTATGCTGCAGAGATATTAATGGGAGTAAAGAACAATAAATCTCGCATTGATGAGTTAATCAGAACATACATACAAGGCTGGGATTTTGATCGATTGCCAAGAGTTGACCGCAATATCTTGAGGTTAGCTATTTGGGAGCTTCTCTGGAGCGAGGTTCCTGAAGCAGTAGTTATCGACGAAGCTATAAAGCTTGCGACCGAACTCTCAACCGAAGATTCACCGAGTTTCATTCATGGTGTTTTGGGCAAATTGGCGAGCCTCAAGGGAGAAATTGCCCTTTAGCCGCATGCGTCGGCTATTATTCGCAGAATCCTTTAACGACCCATCCAGAGAGGTGGGGAAGGTGGTTTAAATGAATTCTGCGGATATTTCGCGTGCGCTTACGCGCATTTCACATGAGATCCTTGAACATAACTCGGGATCCGAAAATCTAATTATCTTAGGTATTCCCACTCGCGGTGCACATCTCTCTAAACGAATAGCAAAATTAATCGAAGGTATTGAAGGAAAATCGGTTCCTTCTGGAACCTTGGACATCACACTCCATCGGGATGATTTAAGAATGCGGGCTCCAAGAGCTCTAATGCCAACCTCAATCCCAAGTTCTGGTATCGAAAACAAGGATGTTGTTTTAATCGATGATGTTCTATTTTCTGGGCGAACAATTAGGGCTGCTTTGGATGCGCTTGGCGAGATTGGAAGACCAAAGAGCGTTCAATTAGCGGTCCTTGTCGATCGAGGTCATCGTGAATTGCCAATAAGGGCAGATTTTGTCGGTAAGAACTTACCAACAAATCGAAATCAGAGTGTACGAGTCTTACTCTCTGAAGTAGATGGGCGAGATGAGGTGTTAATCGAGGCATGAAACACCTTCTATCAATAGACGATCTGTCAAAGAGCGAGGCAATTCAAATATTGGATACGGCTCACGAATTGGCACGTATATCTGATGCGCCAGTTAAAAAATTGCCTACGCTACGGGGCAGGACGATTGTTAATCTTTTTTACGAAGATTCGACTAGAACGCGAATCTCATTCGAAGCAGCGGCAAAACGATTATCCGCTGATGTAATCAACTTTACTGCTAAAGGCTCTTCAGTATCAAAAGGTGAATCATTAAAGGATACCGCCCAAACCTTGCAGGCAATGGGCGCTGATGCAGTAATAATCAGACATAGCGCTTCAGGTGCTGCAAAAAGATTAGCTGATTCAGAATGGACAAACGGTTCTGTAATAAATGCTGGCGATGGAACTCACGAGCATCCTAGTCAGGCCCTTTTGGATGCCTTCACGATTCGTAAGCATTTAAGTCTGAGTTCATCGGATCTCTCAGGATTGAACATAGCAATAGTTGGTGATGTGCTCCATTCAAGAGTTGCTAGATCAAATGTTTTATTGCTAGAAAAGTTAGGTGCAAAGGTTTTCATTGTCGCACCTCCGACACTACTTCCAGTCGGAGTAGAGAATTGGCCTATTTCCCTTTCCTACAATTTAGATGAAGTGCTTCCTCATGTCGATGCAGTAATGATGCTTAGGATTCAATTAGAGCGAATGAACGATTCCTTCTTCCCAAGCGCCAGAGAATATTCTCGTTATTACGGCTTAAATAGCGATCGGATGGCAAAATTAAAACCAAATGCCATTGTCATGCATCCAGGTCCGATGAATCGTGGGCTTGAGATCACGGCAGAGTCCGCTGATTCTGCTCGTAGCGTCATTGTGGAACAGGTAAGCAATGGAATCAGTGTTCGAATGGCAATTCTCTATCTTCTACTGGCAGGTGAACAGTGAAATATTTAATAAAGAATACGCAGATTAAAGATACGAAAGTGGATATTGCAATCGAAGGTCGAACAATTATTGAGATTGCTCCTGGGATACAAGGTGGAGATTTTGAAATAGTTGATGGTTCAGGAACTCAGGCCTTACAAGGGTTGGTAGATCTTCATACACATCTTCGCGAACCAGGTAAAGAAGATGCAGAAACCGTGGCTTCTGGCTCTCTTGCCGCAGCAAAGGGTGGCTTTACTGCGCTATCTGCAATGGCTAACACCTCGCCCGTAGCTGACACCGCTGGCGTAGTTGAGCAAGTTTTCCGTCTTGGTCAAGAATGTGGCTTAGCAGCGGTCTATCCAATAGGCGCGGTAACAAAAGATTTGGCAGGCAAAGAATTAGCAGAGATTGGCGCAATGGCTGATTCAATTGCAGGTGTTCGAATTTTCAGTGATGACGGAAATTGTGTTAGCAACTCACTTGTGATGCGTAGAGCGCTTGAATATGTGAAACGTTTTGATGGCGTTGTTGCTCAACACGCACAAGATCCTTCACTTACGATGGATTCACAGATGAATGAAGGGTTAATCTCTTCCAAATTAGGTTTGAAAGGTTGGCCTGCGGTAGCGGAAGAGGCGATCATTGCAAGGGATGTATTAATTGCAGATCACGTTAAATCAAGGCTACACATTTGTCATTTAACTACAGCTGGCGGTGTTGAGATAGTTAGATGGGCCAAAGCTCGCGGTATAGATGTGACTGCAGAAGTTACGCCACATCATCTTCTCCTAACTGATGAATTAGCAGAGAGTTATGATCCAATTTTTAAAGTTAATCCACCGCTTAGAACTCAAGCTGATGTAATGGCGCTACGTGAAGGCTTGGCGGATGGAACAATTGATATCGTCGCTACAGATCATGCTCCACACCCTGCTGAGAGCAAAGAGTGCGAATGGCAGTATGCAGCCTTTGGAATGCTGGGGCTAGAAACAGCGCTCTCCGTTGTGTGGCAGACGATGATTGAATCTAAATTGATGACAGTCGAAGCTCTGCAAGAGCGCATGTCGACTAAACCAGCCGAAATTGGTAGGTATCACAATCAAGGTAAAGCCTTAACAGTAGGGGCAACTGCTAATTTAACGCTATTCGCGCCTCAGCGTTCTTGGAAAGTCGATCGAGATTTAGTTGCTTCGAAATCTCGAAACACACCTTTCCATGGAATGGAGTTTTCAGGCAGCGTAATAGCTACTTTCTTCGAAGGTAAATTGAGTTGGAGGGCTTGATGTCTAAGGCGTTTTTAGTTCTCGATGATGGCAGAGTATTCGAAGGTACTAGTTGGGGAGCAAAGGGGAGAACTTTTGGCGAAGCTGTTTTCGCAACAGGAATGACAGGTTATCAAGAGACTCTTACAGATCCTTCTTATCACAAGCAGGTTGTGGTTATGACTGCGCCTCATATTGGAAATACTGGTTGGAATCTTGAAGACAACGAATCTTCACGTATTTGGGTCTCAGGTTTTGTAGTTAGAAATCCTTCTCCCATAACCAGCAATTGGAGATCCACTGCATCTCTAGAATCGGAATTAGTTAGACAGAATGTTGTTGGTATCTCTGGGATAGATACGCGCGCTCTAACAAGGCACCTTAGAGATCGTGGTGCGATGCGAGTTGGCATTTTTAGTGATGAGAATTTATCCAGAGAAGATATGGTTGTCGAAGTTCGTAAGATGGAACAGATGAGTGGAAGTTTTCTTGCCGAAGATGTATCAATTAAAACATCATATTCTGTGAAACCTACACAAAAGAAACTTCACGTAGTTGCGCTAGATCTCGGCATAAAAGCAGCTACCCCAAGAGCATTTGCAGAACGTGGCGTCGAGGTAACCGTACTTCCATTTAATACACCTGCATCAGAGATTCTTAATATGAAACCTGATGGTGTATTCCTATCAAATGGCCCAGGAGATCCTTCGACAATGGATGCAGTAGTTGAGAATGTTCAGGAGCTTTTGAACGCAGAGATACCTATCTTTGGTATTTGTTTTGGTCATCAGATTTTGGGGCGAGCGCTTGGATTTGAAACTTATAAGCTGCAATTTGGACATCGAGGAATAAACCAACCAGTATTGGATAAATTAACAGGTAAAGTAGAGATAACTGCACACAATCATGGCTTTGCTTTGAAGGCGCCAACTGATGGAATTTTCACTACAGTTTTTGGTCGCGGAGAGGTAACACACGTTGGCTTAAATGATGGTGTTGTAGAAGGTTTACGACTTATTGATAGACCAGCTTTTAGCGTGCAATATCACCCAGAGGCAGCCGCAGGCCCTCACGATGCTAAATATCTCTTTGATCGATTCGTTGATCTCATGCAAGAGCAGGCTAAATAATGGCCAAAGATTCAAAGATAAAGAGTGTTTTGGTTATCGGATCAGGTCCGATTGTCATAGGACAAGCTTGCGAATTCGATTACTCCGGAACTCAAGCTTGTCGTGTCCTTAAGAGCGAAGGAATACGTGTAATTCTAATTAATTCCAATCCAGCGACAATCATGACGGACCCAGAATTTGCAGATGCTACTTATATAGAACCAATCACCCCCGAATCAATCGAACAGATATTGATCAAGGAAAAGCCTGATGCAGTCTTGGCAACGCTGGGAGGTCAAACTGCTCTTAATGCCGCTATGGGTTTGCATGAGAAGGGCATCCTCCAAAAATACGGAGTCCAATTGATTGGCGCCGATGTGGATGCAATTCAACGCGGTGAGAATAGAGAACTGTTTAGAGCGATAGTTGAGAAAGTTGGCGGTGAATCGGCAAAGTCAATTATTTGTCACACGATGCAAGAATGCTTCGAAGCAGTAAAAACCTTAAATTTTCCGGTAGTGGTTAGACCTTCCTTCACAATGGGAGGACTTGGCTCTGGTATCGCTTTCAATTCAGAAGAACTTGAGTTGATAGCTGGTGCAGGTTTACGTCATAGTCCGACTTCAGAGGTTCTTCTTGAAGAATCAATTCTTGGTTGGAAAGAATACGAATTAGAGGTAATGCGAGATCGCAAGGACAATGTCGTAATTGTTTGTTCAATTGAGAATCTAGATCCGATGGGTGTTCATACTGGTGACTCGATAACTGTAGCTCCAGCCTTAACTCTTACGGATGTTGAATTCCAGAGATTACGCAATTTAGCAATTAATATAATTCGAGAAGTTGGAGTTGACACCGGAGGATGCAATATCCAATTTGCGGTTAATCCGCAGAATGGCAGAATCGTGGTTATTGAGATGAACCCCCGCGTTTCGCGTTCATCAGCGCTTGCTTCGAAAGCAACTGGTTTCCCGATTGCAAAAATTGCTACGAAGCTTGCGATTGGTTACACATTGGATGAGATCCAAAATGATATTACTAAAGTTACACCAGCCTCTTTCGAACCAACTTTGGATTACATTGTTGTTAAAGTACCGAGATTTGCCTTCGAGAAGTTTGCGGATGCCGATCCTCGACTAACAACCACTATGAAATCTGTCGGTGAAGCGATGGCAATCGGTAGGTCTTTCCCAGAAGCTCTTCAGAAAGCGCTGCGATCTTTAGAGCGTAAAGAGGCAATCTTCCAATTTCCATCCAATAAAGCAAACTTGAATATTCCTGGATTATTAGAATTGATGCGAATTCCCACCGAATATCGGTTACAGCAAGTACAACAGGCGCTTTGGGGCGGAGCCTCAATTCAAGCGGTTCACGAAGCTACCAAGATCGATCCTTGGTATCTTGAACAAATCTCATTACTTAATGCAAAGGCAGAGGAATTATCGCAACCTGGTGAATTGAGCTTTGAGCTTCTTTATTCAGCAAAGCAACTAGGTTTCTCAGATCAACAAATTGCTGGGATAAGAAACCTAACTTATGAAGATGTCAAAGCATCACGTATTCACCATGGTATTAGACCTGTTTATAAAACAGTTGATACTTGTGCAGCGGAGTTTGAGGCATTTACCCCATATCACTATTCGACATATGAAGATGAGACTGAGGTAAAACCAAGAACCAAACCTGCAGTCATCATCCTAGGATCCGGTCCAAATAGAATCGGCCAAGGCATCGAATTCGATTACAGCTGCGTGCATGCATCCTTTACGTTACGTGATGCAGGTTTTGAAACAATCATGATCAACTGCAATCCAGAAACAGTATCCACTGATTATGACACTAGCGATCGCTTGTACTTCGAACCTTTAACTTTAGAAGATGTGCTAGAAGTTGTTGCAGCAGAAGAAGCAGCTGGACCTGTTTTGGGCGTTATCGCAACTTTGGGTGGGCAAACTCCGTTGGGTTTAGCACAAGGTTTGAAAGATGCCGGAGTCGAGGTTCTTGGTACTTCACCTGATGCGATCAATCTTGCTGAAG
Organism: uncultured Actinomycetes bacterium; assembly: GCA_964343665.1. Taxonomy (GTDB): domain Bacteria; phylum Actinomycetota; class Actinomycetes; order Nanopelagicales; family Nanopelagicaceae; genus ZLKRG08. The sequence goes on from CAYFJY010000001.1 coordinate 15,833, forward strand.
AACGTGGCGCATTTGGCCGAATATTGCAGGAGCAAGGATTAACCGCTCCTGAATACGGAATGGCCTCTTCATTATTAGAAGCGCAAGATATAGCGGCTCGAATTTCCTACCCCGTTCTAGTTAGACCTTCCTTTGTATTAGGCGGACGTGGCATGGAAATTGTTTATGACGATCAGGCCCTTGCAGGTTTTATCTCTCGAGCCACTGAGATAACCCCGGGACACCCAGTTTTAGTTGATCGTTTCTTAGATAACGCCATCGAAATCGATGTTGATGCTCTCTTTGACGGAAACGAACTCTTCATGGGTGGAGTCATGGAACATATTGAGGAAGCCGGTATTCACTCTGGTGATAGTGCATGTGTACTTCCAGCAATAACAATCACGGAGAATCAATTGGCGCAAATAAGAGAGGCTACGGAGAAAATCGCTCGAGGAGTGAATGTTCGGGGATTAATCAACATCCAATACGCGCTCTCGAATGGCCATCTATATGTATTAGAAGCCAATCCAAGGGCATCACGTACTGTGCCTTTCGTTTCGAAATCAACTGGCATCCCATTAGCAAAAGCTGCAGCAAGGATCGCAGTGGGTGAAACTATAAAGAAGTTGAAAGAGGAGAATATTCTTCCGAAGCGGGATGTTAAACCAAGAGCAGTCTCGGTTAAAGAGGTTGTTCTGCCGTGGAATCGTTTCAGAAGAGTTGATGGCAGAGGCGTTGATTCAACCTTAGGTCCTGAGATGAGATCAACCGGTGAAGTCATGGGAATTGCACAAACCTTTGGCGAGAGTTATGCCAAGAGTCAGATCGCAGCATTCGGTCCGTTGCCAAAATCTGGAACGGTATTTATATCTCTAAGCGATAAAGATAAAGAAGCAGGTATAAATCCCGCCAAAGAGTTACAAAATATGGGTTTTAATTTAGTGGCAACTGCCGGAACTGCAGCGAAATTAGCAGAATTTGGAATAAATACCGTTTCGGTACGTAAGCATTCGGAAGGTGCTGGACCATTAGGTGAAAGAACCATCGTGGATCAAATGATCTCTGGTCAAATAGATTTGGTGATCAATACACCTGTGGGTCGCGGCACTAGACAAGATGGTTGGGTGATTCGCACTACCGCTGTACAGCGTTCTATTCCATGCATCACCACAGTGGCCGGATTTAGCGCTGCAGTAGAAGGTATAAAAGCGCTACGACAATCTGAACTTAAGGTGAAGCCACTTCAAGAATGGTTGGTTGAGCTTGCCAATTAACAAATTCGCAACCCAGGTAAAAGCGACTTTAATAAGTAACCGACGAATCGGTGTTTATCATCAATTGATTCTTGAAATTGGTGAACTTGTAAAATATATAAAACCAGGGAATTTCATAGCGATTTCTGTTGGCGGAGAAACTTCGCGAATGGTTCTGCGCAGGGCTTTTGCTATATCGCGCATAAACGAGCGGGGAACCATAGAGTTAATAGTCTCCCCAATGGGTAGCGGTTCGAAATGGTTATGTAATCAATCAGAGGGATCTTCAATAGATGTGGTCACTCCACTTGGTACAGCGTTTGGCATTCCGACCGAACCAGTGACTGCTCTACTTGTTGGGGGCGGATATGGATCAGCGCCATTATTTGGCTTAGCGGAAATATTGAAAAATCGTGGTTGCCGAGTAATCATGGCTTTAGGTGCGAGTTCTGCACCTAAGATTTACGCACCGATAGAGGGTAAGCGTTCTGCAACTTTACTTAAAATCTATACTGAGGATGGAAGCGCAGGGGATAACGGCAGAGTTACAGATGCAATGCCTGATCTCATTGATGAGCACGACGTACGGGTTATTTATTCATGTGGACCGATGGCAATGCTAGAAGCGATTTCGAAAATAGCGATCGAAAAAGACATTGCACATCAATGCGCTGTTGAAGAATCCATGGCTTGCGGTATCGGAATCTGTATGACATGCGTCATCCCTGTTAAGGAAAACAACGGTCAAATCAAGAATCTACGAAGTTGTATCGAAGGACCAGTGATGGATGGCGAGGCTGTCCAATGGCATCTGGTTGGTGAACAGCTATGAGCTTTGATTTTTCAACAACTTTAGGTGGTGCTTGGTTTCCAGCACCAGTTTTTACAGCTAGTGGTTGTGCAAGTTCTGGAAAAGAGTTAGCACAATTTTTTCCTCTTCGCGAAATAGGGGCAGTTGTAACTAAATCCATCATGATCAAAGCAAGAGCGGGTAGATCAACTCCAAGAATGGCTGAAACGCCCAGTGGAATGCTCAATTCAATAGGTCTACAAGGCCCAGGTATAGATGCCTTTCTGGTCGAAGATATCCCGTGGTTAGCCTCGCAAGGCGCGCGAATCATCGTCTCTATTGCCGGTGAAACCGCCGAAGAATATGCAACCTTGGCTAGAAAATTACGAGGCGTGTCGGGCATTTCAGCGATAGAAGTAAATATTTCCTGTCCAAACGTTGAAAACCGGGGTTTGGTATTTGCATGCGATCCAACATCAGCTGGTGAAGTTATTAAATCTGTTAGAGGGATTATTGGTGGAGATCTTCCAATTCTTGCGAAGTTAACTCCAGATGTAACAAACATCGCTAGCATCGCATCTTCGGTAACTGATGCCGGTGCAGATGGAATTGCGATGATCAATACGGTATTAGGAATGGTGATTAATACTAAAACGATGCGGCCGCATTTAGGCGGTAAAACTGGTGGGCTATCTGGGCCGGCCATCAGACCAATAGCAGTACGCGCTATTTATCAAGTGCGTGAAGCACTTCCCAAAGTTTCTATTCTTGGAATGGGTGGTGTAAATAGCGGACAAGATGCTTTCGAAATGATTTTAGCGGGAGCATCAGGAGTCTCGGTTGGTACCGCATCGTTTGGAGATCCTTCGGCGGTCTACAGAATTCAAAACGAGCTTCGCGAAATATTGATCGCTAGGGGCTTCTCATCAATAAAAGAAGCGGTAGGTTTTGCTCATCGTCCTGAAAGTGCAGAGTGATGAAGTCTCCAATAATTTTAGCCGTAGACACAAACGATCTTGAAGTTGCGAAAAAATGGGTATCAAAGAGTAGCGAATATATCGGTGTTTATAAGCTGGGACTTGAATTCTTCTTACGATTTGGTAAAGAGGGCGTTCAGGCAATAAAGAAAGAAACTGACTCGCAGATTTTTTTGGATTTAAAATTACACGATATTCCTAATACCGTTGGAGCTGCCACATCCCAAGTTGCCGTTTTGGCGCCTAGATTTCTCACAGTACACGCAAGTGGTGGCAGCGCAATGATTAAATCTGCTGTGGAGAATGGCTCCAATATTGATATTACAGCTGTCACGATATTGACCTCCCTAGGGTCTAACGACTTGAAAGAGATTGGATATTTGGGAGATCCTGAGTCTCGAGCTGTTGAATTGGCCAAATTAGCCACCACCGCAGGTGCTAAAGCAATAGTTTGCTCGCCATTGGAAATTGCTGCAATTAGATCATCAGTTTCAAAAGAGATATCAATAATCACCCCTGGGATTCGAACCAAAGAAAGCGCCGCAGATGATCAGAAACGTACTTTGGATCCAAAAAGCGCAATTATGCTTGGTGCAAATTACTTAGTTGTTGGTCGACCAATTACAGGAGCTACCGATATTTCCGCTGCCGCTAAGAGTATGTTTGAAGAGGCAACGGCATAAATGCCAATTCCCCCAAAGCTAAGTGCTGAACAAAGAGCAGCAGCGCTTGAAGCAGCGAAGATTGCAAGAAAATCACGTGCAGATATAAAAGAACAGGTTCGCACTGGAAAATTAAAATTACTGCAAGCAATCGAATTAGCCGCCACGAATAACGCAATCGGAAAAATGCGAGTTTCTGAACTTGTCGAAGCGCTACCTGGTGTTGGTAAAGTTCGGGCTCAAAATATCCTCGAAAGACTTGAAATTTCTCCTGGGAGGAGAATCCAAGGTTTAGGAGTGTTGCAATTGCAGAAATTGAAGAAGGAGTTCTCGCCAATTAGTGGGGCCATTCGTCCTGGTAAGTTATTTGTACTCTCAGGTCCGGGCGGTGTTGGAAAAAGTACTATCTCGAAAGCTCTTGCAGACCGTCCTGAATTCTGGGTTTCTATTTCCGCAACTACGCGCTCTCCTCGAATCGGTGAAAGAGATGGCGTTGATTATCATTATATTTCGATCGAAGAATTCGATAGAAGAATTGCAAGCAATGAATTCTTGGAGTGGGCTGAATTCGCAGGAAGTAAATATGGCACTCCAGCTCTACAGGTAAAAGAGAAACTTTCTCATGGGCTTAATGTGATACTTGAAATTGAGATTGATGGAGCAAGACAGGTTCGAAAGAGCAGGGCCGACGCCAAATTGGTTTTTATCGCACCACCCTCCTGGGAGGAGTTAGTCAAAAGGTTAGAAGGTAGAGGTACAGATTCTGATGAGAGAAGAGCTGAACGTTTGGCTCTTGCTCAAGAGGAGATGGCGGCTCAAAAAGAGTTCGATTACGTGCTTGTAAATGATCAATTGGAACGAGTGATAGCTGAACTGATATCTTTAGCCGCTGACAACGAGAGGCGATGAATTCATGGATGGCATAACAAACCCACCAATTGATGAACTACTTGATAAGAGCGGTTCTAAATATAGTCTGGTGCTTTACGCAGCTAAGCGGGCTCGCCAAATCAACGCATATTACAGCCAGCTTTCAGAGGGACTTCTTGAGTATGTAGGCCCTTTGGTTGAGACACACGTACATGAAAAACCGCTTTCGATTGCACTTCGCGAAATTAACGATGGTCTGTTAACCATCGAAAGCCTCGAACCAAATAACTAATTCGGTTTTAAAAGCTAGGGATAAATTTGTATGTCCGAGATAATCCTCGGAGTTGGTGGTGGAATCGCAGCCTACAAATCTTGCGATTTGCTAAGGCGCCTTCAAGATCTCGGACATAATGTAAAAGTAGTACCAACCCCTGCAAGTTTAAATTTTGTTGGTAAAGCTACCTGGGAGGCTCTCTCAGGTTCACCTGTTTATACAGAAGTGTGGGAAGCAGTTGATCAGGTAAATCACGTAAAACTTGGCGATAACGCTGAATACATAATCATAGCTCCGGCTACCGCAGATTTAATAGCAAGGCTCTCTTCTGGAAGAGCTGATGATCTACTTACTAATACAGTACTTGCAAGTTCTGCTGTTAAATTGCTGGTCCCTGCAATGCATCCAAAGATGTGGTTGAACTCTGCTACTTCGAATAATGTACAGAAGTTACGAGAGCTCGGGTTTGTGGTAATGGAACCCGCAGTTGGCCGTTTGACTGGTTCGGATTCAGGTATTGGACGTTTCCCAGATGTTTCTGACATCATCGAAATCTTCAATAATCAAATAATGGTTAAAAAGGATCTGCTTGGATTTAGATTTTTGATTACAACTGGCGGCACCAGAGAAGCAATCGACGATGTCAGATTTATAGGTAATCGTTCCAGTGGAAAACAGGGAATTGCGATCGCACAGTGTGCTCTTGCAAGAGGCGCAGAAGTTACTTTGATTTCTGCCAACGTTGATAAAACAGAATATCGAAATATAAGCAATCTGCAAGGAATCAAAAAAATAGAGGTCACAAACACCGCGGAACTCTCTTCCAACCTAGAACTGCAGTTTGATCATTGTGACGTTTTGATAATGGCTGCTGCAGTAAGTGATGCCAAACCAATCTCATCAACAGGAAAAGTCAAAAAGAGCGAATACCGTAACTTACAGTTAGAGGAGACCCCAGATTTATTGGCAGGAATAGCGAAGAGAAGAAGAGAGAAAAATAGTCAGATTCTCGTAGGTTTTGCAGCGGAAGAATCTCAAAACCTTCTAAGAGAGGGAAAGCGTAAATTCGAGGCAAAAGGTTTGGATTTCATTTACGCCAACGACATTAATAAGGGTTCTATCTTCGGCTCCGATATGACCTCTGGAATCTTGATTGACAACTCGGGAGCTACTGAAATCTCTGAAATAAGTAAGCTAAAACTAGCCAATCTGCTTCTGGATAAAGTCTCAGTAAGGTTAAACTCACCCAATGTCTAAACGTCTCTTCACAAGCGAATCAGTTACCGAAGGCCATCCAGATAAAATTGCAGATCAAATTTCTGATGCGATCCTAGATTCACTTTTATCGCAAGACCCAAAGAGTCGAGTAGCGGTTGAAACATTGATAACTACAGGACAAGTCCACGTTGCAGGTGAGGTAACCACGAATGGTTACGCGGACGTCAATAACATTGTTCGCGACACGGTACTAGGTATCGGTTATGACTCTTCTGATAAGGGATTTGACGGTAATTCATGTGGAGTTTCTATTTCAATTGGCCAGCAATCTCCTGATATAGCGCAAGGTGTAGACGATGCTTACGAAGAGCGAGTCCAATCTTCAGCAGATCCATTGGATCTTCAAGGTGCGGGTGATCAAGGATTGATGTTCGGTTATGCCTGCACAGATACCAAGGAATTAATGCCACTTCCGATTTGGCTTGCGCATCAATTGGCACTGCAGTTATCTAAGGTTCGTAAATCTGGTGAATTAGGTTATTTGAGACCCGATGGTAAAACTCAGGTGACAATTGAATATGATGGCGATAAAGCTGTCGCGCTTGATACGGTCGTGATTTCAAGCCAGCATCATGCAGATATCGATGTGACTAAGAAATTAACACCAGAAGTTATCGAACATGTAATTAAACCTGTGCTTGCCAAGATTGATCTACCACAGGGAAATTTACGCACACTTATTAATCCAACAGGTCGTTTTGTTGTCGGCGGACCCATGGGCGATGCTGGACTAACAGGTCGTAAGATTATTGTCGACACATATGGTGGTATGGCTAGACATGGCGGAGGAGCTTTTAGTGGTAAGGATCCATCGAAGGTAGATCGATCTGCCGCGTATGCGATGCGATGGGTCGCAAAGAATGTAGTTGCGGCAGGATTGGCGCAAAGATGCGAAGTACAGATTGCTTACGCCATTGGAAAGGCGCAACCAGTAGGCCTTTTTGTAGAAACTTTTGGAACAGAGAAGGTGCCTGTACTTAAGATTCAAGAAGCAGTTTTAGAAGTGTTTGATTTACGGCCTGCAGCAATCATTCGAGATCTTGATCTGCTACGACCGATCTATTCAAAAACCAGCGCATACGGACATTTTGGGCGTGAGTTACCTGATTTCACTTGGGAGAGAACTGATCGAGCAAGCAAATTAGCTGCCGCAGTAAAGTAAATTCATGGCATCGCCACTTAAACTAAAAAGTGAGCGCATCGGTAAGGTAGCAATTGCCGAGGATTCACCCAATGTATCTGTGCTGGTGGATACTGGCGTTTATCATTTGGACGGGCCGTTTGATTATCACTTGCCTAAACGACTTGATCTTCAAGTTGGAGAATGGGTTTCTGTACCATTTAAAAATCGAAATCATCAGGGTTTGATCATCGAAAGAGGCAACAAGCCATTTTCTGCTATTTCTAACTCTAAAATTCTCCAAGTAAATCGAGCAATTCGAGGCCCGAAACTAGATAAGACATTAATTGAATTTTACCAATCTATCGCCAAACGTTGGGCGGTACCTATTTTTGATGTTCTTCGATTCGTAACTAAGATCGATAATTCAACTGAAATTCGGGATAAAACTGGAGATTCGAAGCGTCTGTATCGACAATTATCACCATTGATCGATGAAATCACCCAAGTAAGGGAAATAGCAACAAAAATATCTAAGTCCGGTAAAACGTTAGTTATAGTCCCAGAAAGGAAAGTTGCTGATCAATTAATTTCAAGCGATTTCGCTGTGGGTATGCGAGGTTCCGTCCTTTCACCAAGTTATTACAAAAATGTCTTGATTCTAAGAGAAGAATCCGAACATCATTATGAATTGAGAAGTCCAGGATTTAATTCGCGTGATGTTGCCCTCATTAGAAATCAGATCCTTGGAGAAAACCTGCTTTTTCTCGGGTTCACTCCTTCGCTAGAAATGGGACGATTGCTAGAAACTGGATATGTAAAACTAATACGAGCTTCATTACCATTCAAGGGAAGAACACAGATAACCGCAAAACCATCGCTGCAAGGTGAATTGATTCCAAGTGGTTTGATAAAACCATTTAAGGAGGCGCTTCGAAAAGGCCCGGCCTTGGTGATAGCCCCAACGAAAGGTTACGGATTAGCAATTAGCTGCGCGGCTTGTAGGAATATCGCTAAATGTGATTGTGGGGGTAAATTAAGTAAAACTAGCAAGAGCGCTGATCCAAAATGCGTAATTTGCGGCAAAGACGATCAAAATTGGCGATGTAAATTTTGTCAAAAGAACACTATCTATCTTATTGCAAGAGGGATTGATCGAATTGCAGAAGAATTTGGTAAATCTTTCCCAAATACCGAAATACATATAGCCACAGCAGATAAGAATATTGATGGTCCGGTAGGGCCGAGCGCTATCGTTATTGCAACAGTTGGTGCCGCTCCCTTGATGGAGTACAGCACTGTTTTGTTTCTGGATGGAATTAATCTAGCCGCTGATCTTCGCTCTGAGGAGAGATATCTATCAGTTCTATTTAGACATGTAAGTCTCTCAAGCGGAAGAGCGCTGATAGTAGAGAGACCAGAAAATCCCGCGGTTAATGCGCTTCTTAAATGGCAACCATTTTCCTACATAACTCGTCAACTTAACGATTTAACAGAAGCGGAACTACCACCTTCCAGAAGACATGCTCTACTGAAAGGAGAATTAGATGAGAGTTCGAAGATCTATATTGGACTTCTTACTGCATTGAGAGAGGGCCGCCTTCCAGATAAGACCAAGATTTTCAATGTGGGCGGAGGAATTATTTCTATCTTCTTTGCTCTTAAAGATTCCCAAAAGGTACTTGATTTTATTTATGAATTTCAAAAACGCCGGTCTATCAGCGGTAAACCTATGTTGAAGATGAGAATCGATCCGTACCAACTCGGTTAGAATAACTCTATGGCAATTCAAACAATCAGGCTATTTGGTGATCCAGTATTAACTTCACCTGCCTCGCCAGTAACTACCTTTGATAAAGAATTGCGCAAACTTGTAAAAGACCTTATCGACACCATGCAAGATGCCCCTGGAGCTGGTTTAGCAGCTCCTCAAATAGGTGTACCTCTTAGAGTTTTTACCTGGGAAGTAGATGACGAGGTTGGACATTTAGTTAATCCATCTTTAGATCTATCCGATGAGTTGCAAGATGGAGAAGAAGGATGTCTCTCATTTCCAGAACTTAGATATAACACCCCACGAGCCCTAAAAGCGGTAGCTAAAGGTTTTAATATGTATGGAGATCCAGTCATTATCGAAGGAACTGAATTTTTGGCAAGAGCGTTGCAACATGAAACGGATCATTTAGACGGTGTTCTTTTCATCGATAGATTAAATGAAATCGATCGTAAAGCAGCAATGAAGGAAATCCGTGAATCAGAATGGTTTGGTTTAAACGAGGCACCAAAAATTAAGATTTCACCGCATAAGACAAATGGTCTGAGTATTTGATGAAATTGGTAATCGCAGCTACCCCAAAGATAGCAATTCCTGCGATTGAAGAGCTTAAGCGCAAACATCAAATCTCGATAATCACGCAACCGGATCGACCAGCAGGACGAGGGAAGGCTTTAACCCCAACTGAGATTTCTCAAAAATATCCTGAGGCTTTAAAACCAGAAACTGATGAAGAGCTTGCTTCCATTTTAAAAGATTGCGACCTATTTATAACAATCGGCTTTGGTCGATTGTTACCGGAAGAAGTTTTAAATATTCCTAGATTTGGTGGCATCAATCTCCACTTCTCTTTGCTCCCAAAATGGCGAGGAGCTGCGCCGGTACAGAGAGCGATTGAAGCAGGTGATAAATTAACTGGGGTTACAGTCTTTCAAATGGATAGTGGGATGGATTCTGGTCCAATATGGGAGCAGATTGAATATCCAATTTCCTATGGAATGGATTCACCTAAGCTATTTGATGCACTTTCAGAGATTGGTAAGGATGCTCTGCAAATCGCTGTCACTCGAATAATAAAGGGTGAAAGTCCAAGAAAACAAAGTGGAGAGATCACATTCGCTAAGAAAGTTTTGAAGAGTGAATGCGTAATTGATTGGTCAAATGATGCTGAAACAATTATTCGAAAGATAAGAGCTTTCGGATTCAATCCAGGCATCACAGCTCGAATTCGGAATGAGCAGATTAAAATCGAAGATGCTCGCGTATCGAACGTCGTTTTGCCGACGGCGCAGTTGAACTCCAACTGTGAAGTGGGAACTGGTAGGGGGTCTATTACTCTATTGAGAGTAACTCCGGCGGGGAAGAGATCAATGACCGCACAGGAGTGGATTAACGGTTTTAAACCAAAAGATGGAGAGTGTTTTGACTAAAACTTTCCGACGACCAACAAGAGATAAACCGAGAGAGTTAGCGTTTGAAATTTTTCGGGATGTTATCCGCAATAATCAATATTCTAATTTGATTCTCCCTAAGAGACTGATGGAGAGCGGGTTGGACAGTAGAGATAAGTCTTTCGTTACAGAGCTTGTATATGGATCGATTAGGCAGATCGGGCGAAATGATTACATTGCCAGTAAATATAGTTCTAGAACATGGTCTGAGGTCGATGAGGGGATCGTAGATTTGATCAGATTGGGTGCCTACCAGTTATTTGATATGCGAGTGCCTACCCATGCGGCTGTGGACACAACCGTTAATCTTGCTAGAAAGATATTGGGCGAATCAAAAGCATCATTCATAAATGCAATGATGCGGAAGTTTTCAAGTCGTCCCTTAGAAGAGCATTTAGAAGATGTTTCAGATGATTCAGTTAGTTCGCTATCAATACGGTACAGTCATCCAGAATGGATAATTAATTCTTACCGAGATTTCATAAGCGATGCAGAGGAGTTGAAATCACTTCTTGTTGCTAATAACACACCTGTTCCACCGACTTTAGTAGCTTGGCCGGGATTAAGTTCGCAGGAGGAGTTAATTTCTCATGGCGCCGTTGCCACGAAATTCTCCAGATATGGCGCCGTATATCAAGGTGCTCCAGGCGATCTAGAAGCGATTAAGGAACGTAGAGCTGGCGTGCAAGATGAAGGTTCACAAATTTTAGTTTCAGTCTTTGCGCAAGCTGCTATAAATAATGAACCTTGGTTAGATCTATGTGCCGGACCAGGGGGGAAAGCTGCTCTGCTCTCTTATTTAGCAAAGGAACGATTTTTCGCAAATGAGGTTTCAATTGCACGAACCGAATTGGTTAAGAAGGTAATCAAACCAGGTTCAAAGGTTATAAATGCAGATGGCTGCGTACTTGATTCATCTTGGCTAGAAAACACTCAAATTGGTGCAGTCCTAGCAGATGTGCCTTGCACAGGACTTGGGGCGCTCCGTAGAAGACCAGAAATAAGATGGCGAAGACAAATAAGTGATTTACAAAGTTTGACGACTTTGCAATACCGATTAGCAGAGAATGCGATCAAAATTTTGCCAAATGGCGGAATTTTTGGGTATGCCACATGTTCTCCACACATGGCCGAGACATCAGCACAATGCGCCACGTTTGAGAAACATTTTCCCATAGACAAAATCAACGTCGAACCATTTATGCCTGAAGGACTAGATGGCGGAGTGCGAAATGGCTTTATGCAATTGTGGCCGCATCGACACAGCACTGATGCGATGTTCCTCGCCTTATATAGAAAGCGATAATTACCCTGTGAACGAGATTCGAATAACTCCAAGCATTCTAAATGCCGATCCCTCTAATCTAAAGGGCGAAATCTTAAAGATTGCAGAGTATTCGGATCTGCTACATCTGGACATTATGGATAATAAATTTGTACCGAATGAAACTTGGAATTTCGAAGAGGCCAAAGAGATTATTAAGGCATCACCAATTCCTGTGGATGCTCATTTGATGATTACGGACCCTGAAATACAAGCAATGCGTTATGCAGAAGTAGGGTGTGCGAGCGTAACTATTCATTATGAAGCCGCTACGAATATAAAGGAGATTTTGAAGAATATAAGAAATTCAGGTTCTAGAGCGGCTTTAGCTTTGAAACCTAAAACTGATTTCAACGTTCTCTTAGATTTCAGAGAGTATCTCGACATGATTTTAATAATGACGGTTGAGCCAGGCTTTGGTGGACAGAAATTCATGACGGAGATGATGGAGAAAATCCGAAGAAGCAGGGATTTCATAGGTGATGCTGATATTTGGCTTCAAGTTGATGGTGGAATTTCCCTAGAGACAATAGGAATCGCGAGAGAGGCCGGTGCGGATACTTTTGTGGCAGGTAGCGCCGTTTTTAAAGCACCAGATCCTGGATCAATGGTTCGTCAATTGCGAGAATTAGCAACGAAAGCGCCAGACTCTTAGGTAAAATTCTGCAGTGAAATCCTTTGAACAATTATGGCTCGAGCTCCAAGAGAAGATATCCGTTGGAGCTACTGATTCAAATACTGTTAGTTTGGTCAACTCTGGGATTCACGCAATTGGTAAAAAGATTATTGAGGAAGCTGGCGAAGTTTGGATAGCTGCGGAGTATCAGAGCGATCATGAATTAGCTCAGGAAATTTCACAATTGTTGTATCACCTTCAAGTATTGGCAATCTCCCGTGGTATCAAATTAGAAGATATTTATAAGGAACTTTGATGAAAATTGCAGTGCCCAATAAGGGTTCTCTCGCAGATTCCAGCATTCAAATTCTCAAAGAAGCTGGATACAAACAGAGGAGCGATGCTAGGGATCTGGTGTTAATTGATCCAGAAAATAGTGTTGAATTTTATTATCTACGTCCGAGGGATATAGCTCTATATGTCGGAACTGGAGAGTTACAAGCTGGTATTACTGGAAGAGATTTGTTAATTGATTCTGGGGCTAGCGCGGAGGAGGTATTACCACTTGATTTTGGTTCCTCCACTTTTAGATTTGCTGCGCCAACTGGTGGTAATTGGGATCTAAAATCTCTTTCTAGCAAACGAATTGCTTCCGCCTACCCTGGATTGGTCGCCAATTACTTATTGAATCATGGCATCAAAGCGGAAGTAGTCCGCTTAGACGGGGCCGTTGAATCTGCAGTTAGGTTAGGGGTAGCGGATCTAATCGCTGATGTAGTTAGCACCGGAAATACCCTACGACAAGCTGGATTGGAAATGTTCGGGGAGGAGATACTAAAGAGTGAGGCGATATTGATCAGCCGCAAAGGTGTCTCGCAAACTCCAGAATTTGAAACTTTGCAAAGACGTCTTCAAGGTGTGGTTATTGCAAGGCAATATGTACTTTTGGACTATGACATTCCAAAAGCCAACTTAGCTAGCGCATGTAAATTAACACCTGGTCTTGAATCACCAACTATTTCACCGCTAGCGAAGGAAGATTGGGTAGCCGTTCGAGCAATGGTCCTTCGTAAAGAGACAAATAAGGTGATGGATGAGCTATGGAATGTTGGAGCCAGAGGGATTCTTGTCACCGACATACATGCCTGCCGACTTTGAATCGACTAAATAAACTTAATAACTTCTCTTAGATCTCTAATATCGATAATTTCGTCGGCAACTTCTTTCAAAGGATCCTTTGCACAGAAGGCGATTCCAATACCGGCAGATTGCACCATATCAATATCATTGGCACCGTCTCCGATGGCGATGGAATCTTCGATATTAATTCCTTCTTTGTCGGAACATTCCTTAAGAAAAACGGCTTTTGCCTTTCGATCAACAACGGCTGAAGAAATCTCTCCTGTGATGTATCCATCCTTCGTGGCCAACTCATTTGCCCTGAAATATTTAATTCCCAGATCTTCGAGAATTGATTTGATAACCGAAGTAAAACCTCCACTTACGACCGCTGGTACATGTCCATTCGCTAATATATAGTCAATTAATTCGACTGCGCCATTGGTGAGAGTGATCTCATTCCGAACTGCTTCTATTGCTGATATTGGTAATCCTCTCAAGAGTTTTACTCGAGACCTTAGTGATTCTTCAAAATCAATCTTGCCAGCCATCGCCTGTCGGGTGATTTCGGATACTTCCACTTCTACATTTGCGTGTTGAGCTAGTAAATCAATGACTTCTTGATCGATTAAGGTTGAGTCCATATCGAACAGAACGAGCTTTCTTCTACGACTCATTTTTAGGCTTATACATTTGATAGTCGATTGCAAGATCCACACCCAACTTCTGGGCGCCTTCGTTTAAATCTAACTCTATAGCTTTTGCATGGGCTTTATCCAAGCTAAATAGGATGGTCAAAAAGTATCTATTGCGAATATCTATACATTGCTTATCTAAAATTTTGATTGAAAAAGGTTTGAGAATTTCGAGAATGGACTCTTCTATCTTAGGCGCGCTTAAACCTGTGACTAGAATTAAACCCGTGAAAATCTCATCAGAAGTCATAACGAGATTTTAGTGTAACGCTGAGGTAATCTAATCAGCCTATGGCTCATGTAGCGACTCTTACAGATATCGTAGTTTCCCGGGGCGATAGAAACATTCTCGGGCCACTAACGTTGAATATCTCTGATAATGAACGTTGGGTTATTTTGGGTCCCAACGGAGCGGGCAAATCCACTCTCCTCAAAATATTAGCCACCGAGATTTTCCCCAGCAAAGGAGATGTAAATTTACTTGGCCACCAATTGGGAAAGGTTGATGTTTTCGAATTGCGCACCCGGATAGGTGTTTGCGCCTCTATGAAACACGAGCAGATACCGCTTGATGAGACAGTAAAAGATGTCGTTCTGACTGCTGCTTACGCTGTTATTGGAAGATGGAATGAAGTTTATGATCTTTGGGACGAGTCGAGAGCTTCAGCCCTGCTAACAACTTTTGGAGTTAGAGAGCTTGGCAATCGTATCTACGGAACTTTGAGTGATGGCGAACGCAAAAGAGTTCAGATAGCTAGGGCATTGATGATTGATCCTGAACTCTTATTGTTAGATGAACCTACAGCAGGGTTAGATCTTGGTGGACGTGAAGATTTACTATCTAGATTTGCAGCTTTTGCAAATGATCCTCGGTCACCAGTTACCGTTACCGTTACACATCATCTAGAGGAGATACCAGCAGGAACCACTCACGCTCTTTTAATTAGGGATGGAAATATTGCTGTCAGTGGACCGGTAGCGGGGGTAGTAACAAGTGAGCATGTAAGCGCAGTATTTGGAATTTCTATGGAGGTCACAACTTCTAATGGACGATTTTTCGCACGCGCTCTCTAAAGTTCATAAGGATTGGTTTCATTTACAAGATTTCTCTAAAGCTTTGAAGATTCTAGAAGTTGTTGAAAGTAATGGCACCGCCTTCGCCCCCTCCTTAGATCGAGTATTAAGCGCTTACGCACTTGCACCGGAGCAGGTGCGAGTGGTTCTGGTTGGACAAGATCCATATCCAACTTTAGGAGATGCCACAGGGCTTGCATTCTCAGTAGAGCGCTCTACCAACCTACCCAGGTCGCTACGAAATATATTTACAGAGTTAGCTTCCGATACCGGTAAGGCTCTTCGAAACAATGGCAATCTCCAAGATTGGCATGAACAAGGCGTATTTCTAATCAACAGGACTTTGACCGTCCCTATTGGTAATTCAAATGGCCACCAAGATTTAGGTTGGGAGAATTTCACTAATCAAACTGTTTCAATTCTCGGAAAACTCGGAGCGGTGGGTTTATTGATGGGAAAGAGCGCAGGCAAACTTTCCGTTCTTTTTAAAAAGTCTGTAATTACCGCTCATCCAAGTCCACTGAGCGCAAACCGTGGGTTCTTTGGAAGTAGACCATTTTCGAAAGTAAACGAACTTCTCGATAAACCAATTGAGTGGTAAAGAAGAGAGCGCACCTCTCGATGCGCCCTCTTCTCTGGTTACTTTAATTAACTAAGGCTAACCAATCCAGGTTGTGATGGGCGAGGATAGGAAGTAGACCATAAATAGAATTGCCACGGTGAGAAGCAATGGATGAACATCCTTGCGACGACCCTGTACATAGCGAATAACTACGTGAGAGACGAATCCTGCACCGATACCAACTGAGATGCTGTATGTAAATGGCATTAAAATGATTGTCAAGAAAGCCGGAATCGCAATTCCTAGATCTGTCCAATCAATATCCTTTACTTGAGTCATCATCAAGAATCCAACTATCACCAAAGCTGGTGTTGCTGCTTCGTAAGGAATAACAGCTACAAGCGGTGATAAGAATGTTGTTAGCAAGAAGCAAATACCTGTAACTACTGAAGCCAAACCTGTTCGAGCACCTTCACCCACACCAGATGCGGATTCAATGTAAGAGGTGTTTGAAGAGATACTTCCAGCGCCACCAGCAACTGCAGCAAGTGAGTCAACTAGAAGGATCTTGTCGTTATTTGGCACATTACCTTCACGATCAATTAAACCTGCCTCATGACCGATAGCCGTGACAGTACCGACGGTATCGAAGAAGTCAGATAGTAGAAGAGTAAAGACAAGCAAAATAGCTGAGATCATTGAGATACGGCTAAATGATCCAAGTAGATTGAAATGTCCAAGTAGAGAGAAATCCGGTGTTGCTAACAACTTATCCGGAAGAGCTGGCACATTTAATCCCCAACCCTTTGGATTTACCTTATCTGGAGCGACAAAGTTAGGACCGATCTTGAAAGCGTTTTCAAGAATGATTGCTAGAACTGTCGCAGAGACAATGCCGATTAATAGAGCGCCCTTAGCCTTCTTAACCATCAAAGCGATGATCAGGAGCAGGCCGAATGTGAAAACCACAATTGGCCAACCAACCAAACTGCCGCCATCACCAAGCTGAACTGGAACCGGTCCAGTTGCTGTGCGACGAACAAATCCAGAGTCGACAAGACCAATAAGCGCAATAAAGAGACCGATACCTACAGAAATTGCATACTTAAGTTGTTGTGGTACCGCTCTAAAAACTGCTTGGCGGAAACCGGTTAAAACAAGAACCGTGATGATCAGACCTTCTAAAACAACAAGACCCATCGCATCGGCCCAAGTCATCTTTGTAGCAATGCCATAGGCAACGAAGCTATTTAAGCCCAGACCTGTTGCAAGTGCCAACGGGAAGTTTCCAACCAAGCCCATAACGATTGTAAGAACACCAGCGATGAGAGCTGTTGCCGCCGCAATCAATGGCAGGTTAGGAGCGTCTGTTCCACCGATGAACTTTCCATCTGCATCCTTCACAAAGCCAAGGATCAATGGATTTAGAGCAACGATGTAAGCCATTGTGAAGAAGGTGACGAGGCCACCTCGAACTTCACGACCTACTGTGGAACCACGCTCAGAAATTTTGAATAGATTTTCGAGCATTATCTTCCTTTACTGTTTTGGTTACCGGGGTGTTTTCGACCCGGAGGGGAAGTTGCCCTTAAAGAATAGGTGTTACTTGGAGGTAAATCGGGATACGACACCGAGAGCGATTGCAATTGATTGCCCTATAAATAGGGCGAATATGGCAGTTCCTAACCCCACGCGACCACCAAGAGCCCAACCGATGGATAGGGCGCAGAGTTCAATCACCAATCGAATGCGACCGACACGAACCCCAAGCAGATTATGGAGAGAGGTCATTAATCCATCTCTAGGTCCAGGACCCAGTCCACAAGTTATATAAAGCGCCGAACCAATGCCGACCAAAGCCACACCAATAAAATCGTAGATAATTCCAATTGAATAATGATTTGCTACAGGAAAATTACTCACTCCGAATTGAATCGCCACTGCGATTACAAGAATGTTAGCAAGAGTTCCGAATCCTGGTCTCTCTCCAAGTGGCCACCAGAAGAATAGAACTACAGCTGAAATTAAAAAGGTAGCGCTTCCCATGTTGATGCCCGATTTAAAAGAGAGCCCCTGAGCTAGAACCGACCAAGGTGCATTACCTGTGTGAGATTGCACCAACAAAGCATCGCCAAATCCAAAAATCGTTAGACCAAAAATAAGTATTGCAACTCTATTAAAGGATAGATCCCACCGTCCATTGGCTGTCCAAGGCGTGATTGGAATAGTTCTATGTGGTCGAAGAAATTGAATCAACCAAGACATCTGCGCACTCTATCAGTTACCCTTATCGATGTGTTTCCGGGGATTGGTTCTGTTCTAAATATCTCAACGATTCTTTTGGGATCGGTTATAGGAATTTTTGTAGGTGAAAAACTCCGAGATAAGACCCGATCACTTATTACGGATGTTCTTGGACTTGTGACAATTCTTGGTGCTGCAGGAGCTATTGCACCGATTTTCAAAGATAGATATTTGCAATCGGTGCCCAATGGTTGGAGTGCAATGCCCATTTTGCTTGCGCTTCTAGTAGGTGGAATTGTCGGATCCGTTTTGGACCTTGAAGATAAAGTCGAGAAATTCGGGGAGTACCTAAGGGGAAAATTTAAATCCAAAGAAGGTTCATTCGTAGAGGGATTCCTGGATGCTTCACTTCTTTTTGCAATCGGACCACTTGCAATTCTAGGTTCTATTAGCGATGGCATGGGCGCTGGCATAGATCAACTCGTTCTCAAATCTACGCTCGACGGTTTTGCGTCAATTGCTTTCGCATCTAGTTTAGGTTGGGGAGTAGCCGCATCTGCAATCCCGGTAGGCCTTTATCAAGGAACGTGGACTTTAATAGGACTTTTACTGGGAAATATTTTATCTGATTACCAAGTTGATGTGATGACGATTACCGGAGGTTTGCTCTTACTAGGAATTGGTATGCGCTTACTAAAATTTAAATTGATTCCAGTAGGTAATCTACTTCCCGCTCTTTTCCTAGCTCCAGTATTTGCTTTAGCGTTACATCAATTCGTATGAAAACATCACTTTTATCTTAGAAAGTTGAAGCATCAATTACAAATCTATATTTGACATCGCTCGCGACGGTTCGCTCGTATGCCTGATTCACGTAATCTGCCCCCACAACTTCAACGTCGCTAGTGATGTTATGTTGACCGGCGAAATTGAGCATCTCTTGCAATTCGGGCAAGCCACCAATCATCGAACCAGTTAGGGATTTTCTACCATCGAGTAAGGCACCTGCACTTAGCGCATATGGTGCGTTCGGTACTCCAATGATGACCATAGTTCCGTCAATCTTTAAGATAGATAAATATGAGCTTATATCTATTAATGCGGATACTGTATTGAGGATTAAATCGAATTTACGGCGAAGCGGTTTTAGGTCATCTTTATTATTGATCACAACGAAATGTGCTGCACCCATTCTTAATGCATCATCTCGTTTACCTTGGCTATGTGAGAGCACGGTTACCTCTGCTCCCATTGCGGCGGCAAACTTGACACCCATATGACCCAAACCGCCCAAGCCCATTACTGCAACTTTCATTCCTGGACCCGTCTTAAAGTGGCGGATAGGAGAATAGAGAGTTATCCCAGCGCAGAGCAATGGAGCAACTCCTGCCATATCAAGGTTTCCGGGGATCGTTACTGCATAGTCTTGATCAATAACGAAGGCATGGGAATATCCACCAAATGCAATCGTTTTGCCGTCGCGTTCGTAACCGTTGTAGGTGCCTGTCATGCCCTCATCGCAATATTGCTGCATCCCAGAGTTACAAGGTTCACATTTGCGACAAGAGTCAATGAATACACCGACTCCAATGCGATCCCCAACTTTAAATTTAGAGACTTGAGATCCAATCTCAGTCACATATCCGACTATCTCGTGTCCTGGGACCATAGGAAAGAGCGCCGGACCCCACTCTTCGCGAACTTGATGAATATCAGAATGGCAGATTCCAGCATGGGAGATCTGAAAGGCAACATCAGTCGGCGCAAGGTTTCGACGTTCAAATTCGTAAGGAACCAACGGTCCGCCTGCCTTTAAAGCAGCTAATCCTTTAACTTTCATTCCTACTCCTTTGAACTCCTATTAGAAATATTTTCATTGATTCTTAAACCATTGAAAATAAGTAAAAATGTTGAAATCTATTTAATTTTTCTTGACTACTCTTGATTATTCTTGACTATCGTCGACTACTCTTGAAAGGGAAGCGTTGGCGTTGATTGATGTGTTGCTTGGGAGGCTTTGGCATTTATCTTTCGCATATGATGTCTACGGCAGAGGACTTCATATGTCACCTCTTCTTTACTAGCTGCCTTATTATTCCCAGTGTCACCAACTACAACTTGCTCGCCTTCTGTAACCATCCTGCCATTTATGACACGGGCATTATGCGTTGCTGGCTCACCACACCAGCAGAGCGCTTTGACTTGTAAGGTTTCGACACGATCTGCCAGCTCTACCAATCTTTGAGAACCAGGGAAGAGCTTGGTACGAAAATCAGCCAATATCCCAAAAGCGTAAACATCAATACCTAGACCATCTACCACCATGGCTAATTCTTCGATCTGTCTCTCACTGTAAAATTGAGCTTCATCGCAAATAATAAAATCGATTCTCTCGCCCAATGACATTCTTTCAATCGTTAATCTATGAATATTCAGATGCTCATCTACCTCTATGGCGTTCTTCTGCAGCCCAAGACGAGATGAGATTAAACCCTCACCTGCGCGGTCTCGATTTGTGAAAATCAATCCATTGCGTCCACGCGTTTCATGATTGTGAGCAGTTTGCAGAGCAAGTGTCGATTTACCTGAATCCATTGTCCCGCAGTAGTAGATCAACTCAGCCATTAAAAATTCTCTCCACTTGACTAAATTAAAATGCCTAAAAAAGTTATCACACTACACGACAAATATCGCATTGATCTCTAGGGTTGGAAATTCAGCTTTTAACTTCTCCCGACCTCCCAAGGCGGCTATTTCAAGAAGCACGCCTACCGAAGAGACTTTCGCACCTGTTGTTTGAATCAATTTGATGGCAGCGGCAAGGGTTCCACCTGTAGCCAATACGTCATCTACCAAGAAAACTTGCTCACCAGCTTTTGCTGCATCCTTATGGATTTCAATGACATCAGTGCCGTACTCAAGTCCATATTCCTGACGATGCACATCATGTGGGAGTTTTCCTTTTTTACGAATAGGGATCACTCCGCGCTTGCTTCTGACTCCGATAGCAGCTGCGAAGAAGAAACCTCGAGCTTCAATACCAGCTATCAAATCTGCATCTGGATCTTTCGCGCTCATTATTTCCGCGACGGCGCTAAGGGCTTCTCCATCGCGTAGTAGAGGCGTGATGTCACGGAACATAATTCCAGGCGATGGATAGTCGGGAATATCGCGAATTAAGTTACGTAAGGTTGTCG
>CAYFJY010000002.1:0-1494 GCA_964343665.1 uncultured Actinomycetes bacterium
CATCCAGGTAATACATCTAACGTATACATTTATTGTTTTGTGTCCGAAAGGGGACTTGAACCCCTAAGGCCTTGCGGCCACAAGCACCTCAAGCTTGCGCGTCTACCAATTTCGCCACCCGGACTTACAAGGTCACCACTTTACTTCACATTAAAAGAGCGAGCAAAATTACGCCAAACGCGAGAGAATATTTCTGTGTCCCGCGAATTAATTGAAGATGCGATCAAGATCTGCCAGGACCTAATCAGAATTCCAAGTGTGAATTTCGGTGAGGGGAAAGGTGACGAACGCGCAGTTGCAGAATACATAGTTAAATCATTATCAGAAGTCGGAATCAAATCCAAGATTTATGAATCTGCTCCTAATCGTTGCAATGTAATAGCTAAATTAGAGGGAACTGATTCTTCAAGACCAGGTCTAGTTCTGCACGGTCATATTGATGTAGTGCCAGCTGCAGCAGAGGAGTGGCAGGTAGATCCATTTAGCGCAGTGATCAAAGATGGAGCCATTTGGGGTCGTGGCGCAGTTGATATGAAAAATGTCGATGCGATGATTCTGGCAATAGTTCGACATTGGGCACGTACCGGAATCAAACCTCCTAGAAATATTGTTCTTGCTTTCTTTGCGGATGAAGAGGCTGGATCAACCTACGGTTCCCGTTACATGGCTAAAGAGCACCCTGAAGTTTTTGCTGGCTGTAACCAAGCGGTCTCTGAAGTTGGTGGGTTCTCAGTAACGCTTTCAAATGGTAAACGGCTATATATGATTGAAGCGGCGCAGAAGGGAATTCATTGGGTTAAATTGACAGCTCGAGGTCAAGCTGGCCACGGTTCATTTATCAACAATGAAAATGCGGTAAGTAAATTGTCAGAAGCGGTTTCTAAAGTTGGAAATTATGAATGGCCGCAGACTTATACAAAGGCAGTTCGCGAATTATTTGCTGCAATTGCAGATGCGCTAGGCAGGCCTCTTGGCGATGATTACCGTGAATTTTTGATTGAAATTCCAAGCGTCGCCAGAATGATTGCGGCAACTCTACAAAATACTGCAAATCCAACAATGCTGGATGCCGGTTATAAAGCCAATGTGATTCCTAAAGAAGCTCACGCAGTGATTGATGGTCGATTCCTACCAGGTTACGAAGAGGCGCTTAATAAAACATTAGCTGAAATTGTTGGACCTGAAATCAAAATTGAATCAATCACTAGAGATATCGCGTTGGAGGTGCCATTTGAAGGCCCACTGGTTGATGCGATGAAGGCAGCTATATACAAATTAGATCCAGAAGGTATTCCAGTTCCTTATTTGATGAGCGGCGGCACAGACAATAAGGCGCTAAGTGAATTAGGAATAGTTGGGTACGGATTCTCGCCATTGAGATTACCCGCAGATTTAGATTTCATGGCTTTATTCCACGGTGTAGACGAGCGAATTCCACTCGAATCTCTCGAATTCGGGGTTAAAGCTCTAGAGGACTTCCTGCTACATAGTTAA
>CAYFJY010000002.1:1594-21939 GCA_964343665.1 uncultured Actinomycetes bacterium
GCTTAGTTACTAACCTCATCTAAAGCTTCGCGAACAACTCCTGGAAGTGAGATCTCTTCACTTCTTAGTATTCCACGCAACTGAGCTCCAGTTCTTGCCCCGACAATTGCACTTGTAACACCAATTGCATCCCGTACCCAAGCCAGTGCTACTTCTAATGGGGAATAACCAAGACCATCTGCTGCAACTTGTACCGCATCGACAATCTTTGTAGATCTTTGATCTAAATATGGTTCGACGAAGCCAGCGAAATGGGGGCTTGCTCCTCGAGAATCGGACGGTAATCCATTTCGATACTTTCCAGTTAATACTCCACGACCAAGCGGGGACCAGGCAAGTATTCCAACATTCATTTCAAGTGCACCAGGCAGAACTTCACTTTCGATTTCGCGGTTCAAAAGCGAGTACTCATTCTGCAGAGTTGCGATAGGAGCTTTTGTTGAATTTGACTCTTGTTTAGTTATTGAACGAGCGCTCTGCCATCCACTGAAATTGCTAAGTCCAACATATCTCGCTCGTCCAGACTGGAACGCGGTATCTAACGCGGAGAGAGTATCGTCAAGTGGCGTCTCTTCATCCCAAGTATGAACTTGCCAAAGATCCACATAATCGGTGCCAAGACGTTTCAAAGAGGAATCTAATTCGCTCAAGATCGCACCACGTGAGGTATTTACTGTTCTCACACCATCATTAAAAACAATTCCGGCTTTAGTCGCTATCACAACATCTTCGCGTTTGAATAAGGAGCCAATCAATCCTCCAACTACCTTCTCTGAATCTCCTGCTCCATACACTGCAGCTGTATCAAAGAAGTTTCCGCCTGCATCAAGGAATGCGCGCGCTTGATCGGCAGCTTCATGCTCGTCAGTATCACGCCCCCAAGTCATGGTGCCAAGTCCAAGGCGAGAAATAGTTAATCCCGTTGCGCCCGCCTTACGTAACTCCATGGCAAGACCCTAAGCGAACTTCCAATAATTGCATTAATCTTTCGCTCTAATGTCTCGAATTTTCTTGTTGCGTCACGCACATTCGCAAGCCAATGCAAAAGGGATATTGGCCGGAAGATTAGACGGCATAAAGCTATCCAAAGAGGGCCTAAAACAGCGTGAAGCCCTAGAGCGAAGGTTTGAAGGGGTTTCCTTCGATCAAGTCATTTCGAGTCCGATTTTGAGATGCCTGGAAACTATCGAATTCTTTGGCTTCCAACCTGAGATTGTCGATGAATTTCAAGAGGTTGATTACGGAAATTGGACCGGTAGGAAAACAAGTTCACTAATGAGAAATAAAGCTTGGCGCCAGATTTATAAAAACCCTGCATCTGTCAGATTTCCTGGGGGAGAGACTCTTCCTGAAGTGCAAACACGTGCTCTACTTGGTTTCGATAAATATTTGAATCCTAAAGCTAAGAATATTCTGATTTCCACTCATGCAGACGTTGTTAAAGTACTTATCCTACATGCACTAGGTACACATATTAATAATATAGACAAGTTACAGATCAATAATGCAAGCATATCTGTTTTAGAAAATGATGATAATACTCCAAATGACCTACGAGTGATTCGAGTGAACGATGATTCGTCAGAAATTCGAGCACTTTTGAAATGACTAGAGTGAGAAAACTTGATCCGGCTGAAAGTTTTATCGTCGGAACAATCGGAGTTCCTGGCGAGCGGGAGTTCTATTTGCAATGCAAATTTCGTGGCGGTATTCATAGTTTCGGAATCGATAAATCTCAGGTTGCGGCCCTTGCCGATCGAATCGCTCTGTTAGTTGGCGATCTGAAGGGAGCCCATTTTCGATTTGAAAACATCATCACACCACAATTAGAAGTACCGCTAATCCCTGAGTTCCAGATTGGTGCAATCGGAATCATTTGGTTGAGAGAAACTGAACAGGTGCAATTGGATGTCCAAGAGTTGACTGACGGAGATAATGATCTCGTCCCAGAAGAAGAACCAGGTCCAAATCTTTTTAAAATTTATATCTCGCCAGATATAGCAAATAACTTTGTTTCGCTAGCTCGGAAAGTTGTGGCAGCTGGGAGGGCACCTTGTCCATTCTGCGGACTGCCGATTAATAGAGACGGACATCTATGTCCTAGGGCCAATGGTTATCGAAGATAAGAACGATCATTCAGAAACTTTGAATTTGTTAAAAGAAGGAAACCTGACTTTAAAGGGGCGGCTAATTGAAGCTTCTAATGCCTCCCTATACGGCACGATTGAATTCGGTGATCAGTATTTAAATGTCATCTATAAACCGATTGCGGGCGAACGCCCTTTATGGGATTTTTCAGAAGGTAATCTTGCCTCTCGCGAAGTTGCTACATACTTGGTTAGCGAAGCTCTTAATTTAAAGTGCGTGCCACCAACACTTTTGCGTGATGGCCAATTCGGAGAGGGTTCAGTTCAGCTTTGGATTGACGATTGCGAAGAAACCGGCGATAGATACCTAGAACGATCCCAAGGATTAAGAAAGATCGCATTTTTGGATGCGGTAGTAAATAACACTGATAGAAAAATTGGTCATTTGCTTTTTAAGAAAGATCAAATATTTGGCTGCGACCATGGTGTAACTTTTCATCAGGATTACAAATTGAGGACGGTGCTCTGGCAATTCGCAGATGAACCACTCTCAGAAGAAGAGTTGAAATCCCTAAAGAATTTCAACTGCGAGTTATCTGATTTGATTACTGAAACTGAGATTGAGGCGCTACATAATAGAGTTGCGAATCTATTGCAAGAAGGGAAATTTCCTCTGCCACCTACAGATTGGCCGGCCATACCTTGGCCGCCGTATTAAGCCAATATACTTATCGTTATGAGAAGTTGGTCCGAAGTCAAAGTACCTAAAATACCAACTCCAAATTACGCTTTAAAGATATTTTCTACCGAAGCACAATCGATTATTGAGATTCCTAAGAAGAATTTCTACCAAATATATGTTTGCGGGATAACTCCGTATGATGCAACGCATCTAGGCCATGCTGCTACATATCTGACGTTTGACACTATCCATCGTTATTGGCGCGCTTTGGGCGCAGAGGTTAATTACATTCAAAATATCACTGACATAGATGATCCTCTGCTTGAACGCGCTAGGCGCGATGGCGTTGATTGGCGAGAATTGGCTACTTCACAAATTGATCTATTTAGACGCGACATGGAGGCGCTTCGAGTTCTTCCGCCAAGTCACTACGAGGGCGCTGTTGAAGCCATTCCAGATGTCGTAACTGCTATAGAAATTCTGGAAGGCAAAGGTGCTGTCTATTCGGTCGAGAATGATAAGTACTTCGAAGTTCATAAAGATACGCATTTCGGCAGTGAATCCCATTTACCTACTAAAAAGATGCTTGAGATTTTTGCAGAACGTGGAGGAGATCCAAAACGTTCAGGGAAGAAAGACCCACTTGACGCTTTGTTGTGGCTTTCTCATCGCGATGGTGAACCTGCATGGCCATCATCTTTCGGCGATGGAAGACCAGGCTGGCATATTGAATGCGCAGCGATTGCTCTTAAATTCGCAAAGGAGAATGGGGCGTTCGTTTTAGATATCCAAGGTGGTGGTCAAGATTTGATTTTTCCGCATCACGAAATGTCTGCGTCTCAAGTTCGCATCCTTACAGGTAAGCCTTTTGCCAGAGCTTATGTACATGCGGCGCTAATTGGTTTAGATGGCGAGAAGATGAGTAAATCCAAGGGGAACCTTATCTTCGTCTCTCAATTATTAAAGGATGGGGTACATCCGATGGCGATTCGATGGGCGCTTCTAAAGAGACCTTATTCAGAGGAGTATATGTGGCAAAGAAATGAAACCGCAGAAGCTCAGATTGAAATCGATCAACTTAGGGCGAAGTTGCGAAGTGGATCAGTTCCGCCTACGGATCAAATTATCGAAACGATTTATCAGAAAATTGCGAATAACTTAGACACTAAAGGCGCCATTGAATCAATTATTTCATGGAGTGAAAGCGCAGGAACTGGCGGGGATGCAGAAGATCTGGAGCGAGTTTTGGATTCCTTATTGGGAATCACCTTGGCG
Organism: uncultured Actinomycetes bacterium; assembly: GCA_964343665.1. Taxonomy (GTDB): domain Bacteria; phylum Actinomycetota; class Actinomycetes; order Nanopelagicales; family Nanopelagicaceae; genus ZLKRG08. The sequence continues at coordinate 5,639 of CAYFJY010000002.1, forward strand.
CTTTAAATATCTCTCAAATTCTTTGGCGATAACATCGCCGGTGGTATCTTCCAAATCCGAATCATCTTTATCGGCTTCTAACTGCTTTACATATTCACTTATCTCAGAGTCCTCAGCAGCAAGTTGAGAGACGGCGATCTCCCAGGCGCGAGCTGCTTCTGTCAGATCACCAGTTGGTATCGTGATTTCAAGAAAATCTTCTAACTCCTCAATCAGAGCTAGCGTAGCTTTAGGTGAGGGAGAAGCGGAGGCATAGTGTGGAATCGCTGCCCATAAAGAGATTGCATCTATATTGCGACGCTGACAAGTATCTTGCAAGATCCCAAGAATTCCAGTTGGTCCTTCGTATCTACTTACTTCGACGCCAAATCTCTTAGCTAACTCTGGATTTGCACTTGTGCCAGTGACTGAAATTGGACGGCTATGGGGAACATCTGCAAGTAACGATCCTAAGGTGATAACTAAATCTATCTCCAAATCATCAAACAGATCTAAAATTTGCGCTGAGAAACTCTTCCATTTAAGTGATGGTTCTGGCCCTCTGATTACAACTAAATCAAATGGTAAATGCGGCGTTAAAACTGCGTAGATTCGGGTGGTTGGCCAATTGATTCTTCGAATCTCTGAATTATCTACGAACACCATCGGCCTTATCTGTTGATAATCGTAAAATTCTTCGCTATCGCTCTCTGCGATTAAATTCTCCTGGATTCCCCAGCAATTCATTAAATGTGCAGAAACGCCAGATGCCGCTTCTCCTGCATCATTCCAGCCGTTGAACGCGACAATTGCTATCGGGTCACGAAGTGCTGGTATCTCGTGAATCTGCACAAGAACACCTTACGGTAACCTTTCACCAATGACGAGTCGAAACTTCGAATCTGTTTTATTCGACATGGATGGCCTTACGATCGACTCAGAGCCTCAGTGGCTAGAAGCTGAGGTTGAACTTACCGCTCCTTACGGTTACGAATGGACAGTCGAAGACCAGGCATACTGTTTAGGCGGACCGCTCTCAAAAGTCGGACAATATATGTCCGAAGTTACACAGGCTAAGAGTGGAGAGTTTTTCCACTCCGCGATTGTCGATTTAATGGCACGGAAGGTATCTAAAAAGGCCTCTTTTATGCCTGGTGCAATAGATTTAATTTCATCCTTACAAATTGCAGGAATTCCATTGGCGCTAGTTTCAGCAAGCCCCAGAGTTATTGTTGATGCTGCGTTGAACCATTTCTCTGAACTTCCGTTTAAAGTCACAATATCTTCAGATGATGTGATCAAAACAAAACCAGATCCTGAAGGGTATTTAAAGGCGGCAGACTTACTTGGAGTAAATATTAGAAATTCACTTATTTTAGAAGATTCTGCAACAGGCGTTACAGCCGCTAGAGCAAGTGGAGCAAGAGTTATTGCGGTGCCTCATTTGGTAAAAATTGAATCGGATACACAGACAAAAGTGATAAAAAGTTTAACCGAGCTAAACGTAGATCTATTAAGCGAGTTCTATGTTAATTGGTGATGAAATTCAAATTAATTAAATGCAGGACAGATATTCTTAAAACTGCACCAGTCACATAATTTGCTTTTTTGGGTTGGCCAATAATCCTTTTCAATTGAGATTGCGATATCAATACCTATTTGATGAGCTTTCTTTTCGGCGGCTATCAAATCACCTTCGTTAGGAGTGCTCCTGATGCGCTTTTGATCGCCTAGATAAAGCAACTGGATCAATTTAGGTATCTGCCCATGAATTCGATACCAAAGTAGGGCATAAAAGCGCAGCTGAAATAGAGATTTCTCTTCATAACCTAATTTTGGAGCCTTGCCAGTTTTGTAGTCCACGATGCGAACTTCGCCAGTTGGCGCTATATCGATTCTATCTACATAACCATGAAGCTGTATTGCCGGTGAAAGTTCAGTGATGCCTGCGCTGATTACCTGGCTCTCTAATTCAAGATGCGCCTCCATTTGCGTGGGTTCGAAATTCCTTGGATCCTCCAAATAGAAATAGTTCTCAAGCAGAGCATTAATGCGATCGATCCATTCCTTATCTTCGATTACCAATTGAGAGAGTTCTGGTTTGGACTCTTTCTGCAGCTGCCAGTGGCTAGGGACGCTAGCTTTCGCAGACTCTAAGGTCCGCTCTTGTGCCGGAAATGACATCAACTCTTCAAGAATTGTATGAACTAAGGTGCCTCGTTCGGCATCTAAACTAATGGGTTCCGGCAGTTTTTGGATAACGCGATAGTTATATAGCTGTGGACATTGCTGATACTCAGAAATGCGACTGGGTGAAAGGCGGATAATTTCCATTACTAGAGTAAAGATATCCCAGCATGGATTGAGAATAAGATAGGCGCGTGATGAAAGAGTCTGGAATATTCGCAGTAGGTGATCGAATTCAGTTGACGGACAATAAAGGTCGCCAATATTCCTTTAACCTAACTCCCGGTAAAGAGTTTCATACCCATCAAGGTTTTATTAAACACGAGGACCTGATCGGACTTCCTGAAGGAAGCGTTGTAAGTATAAATAGCACCACAGGTGTGGCTCAGAAGTTCATGGCTTTCAAGCCATTGTTAACGGATTATGTTTTAACAATGCCACGTAGCGCCACCATAGTTTATCCAAAAGATGCGGCGCTAATAATTGGTTTTGCAGATATTTTCCCTGGCGCCAAAGTACTTGAAGCAGGTGTCGGCAGCGGCGCTCTTACACTCTCACTTTTAAGAGCAGTTGGTTCCGAAGGTTTGGTTCATTCTGTGGAGCGAAGAGAGGAATTTGCTACCAACGCTAAATCAAATGTTGAACACTATTTCAATGGGCTTCCTAAAAACTGGAACCTTACTATCGGGAGCTTACAAGACGAAACTTTTGACATTAAATTTGACCGCGTCGTATTGGATATGTTGGCACCGTGGGAGTGCATAGATCTTGCGGCAAATGTATTAGTTCCTGGTGGCGTATATATGGCATATGTTGCAACGACCACTCAATTATCAAATGTAGCAGAGGGATTAAAGAGCGATGGCCGATTCACCGAGCCAGAGAGCTTTGAATCGCTCGTTCGGCCTTGGCACCACGAAGGACTTGCGGTTAGACCTGAACATCGAATGATCGCCCATACCGGTTTCTTAATTTTCGCCAGAAGAATTGCGCCTGGAACGGAATTGCTGCCAAGACGAAGACGACCATCGAAGGGTGCTTATGGCCTCGGAGAAGAATGAGCGTCTAATAAATTTAGTAATTGCACTTTTAGCAACCAAAAAATATCTGACAAAAAACCAGATATTTAGAGCCGTTGCAGGCTATGAAGGAAGCCAAGAAGCTACTGATCGAATGTTCGAACGTGATAAAGAAGAACTCAGATCTCTTGGAATACAGATAGAAATGAAAGGAATCGACCCCTTATTCGATGACGAGATTGGTTATCGAATAATTCCGGATAGATATAGATTCGATTTGGGACCGCTTACTAAACAAGAGATAACTTTGTTAGCTCTTGCATCGCAAGCATGGAAGGAGAGCGCGCTAAGTGATCTTGCAAGATCAACTTATCTGAGACTTGAATCTCTTGGGGTTTCATCAGATTTCACGGATTTACCACTTACCCCAACGATTGCAAATGTTCCAGAGAATCTACCCGCTTTGCTTGAGGCAATAGATCAAAGAAAATTCATTGAGTTTAAATATTTCAACCAAGAAGATTATTTAGAATCTCGCAAAGTTGCCCCATACGGTATTTATTCACTCAATCAGCGCTGGTACTTATATGCGCATGATGCAGACAGAGAGGATTTGAGAAGTTACCGAATCGATCGTATAGATGGGGAAATTAAGCGAAGTTCAAAGAGTTTTGACCTACCTGAATTTACATTGCCAGATAGACATTTCCCCTCAATACAGGCGTTGGTAGAGATTCAAAGAGATCTCGCTCCGGAACTTTTAAGCAAATTAGAGATACTCAACGAAACGGACGATTGGATTCGAGGAACAGTTGAATTTAAATCCGAGAACGAAGCGATATCTCAGATTCTAAAATCTTCGCCTAATGTCAGGGTTATTGAGCCGGTTTCATTAGTTAAATCGGTGACTCAAGCTCTTTCAGAGATGGTTGCTTTATATGCCGATTAATTCAAGACTCGCCAGATTGATTGATCTAGTGCCTTATATCTCTCAACATCAAGGTATTCCAATCTCTCAGTTGGCAGATAAGTTTGCAATTTCGAAAGACGAGCTAGAAAAGGATCTTTGGCTCCTTTATTGCTGCGGTTTACCGGGTCAAACTCCGTTGGAATTGATGGAGTTCTCATTTGAAGACGGTTACGTAACAGTGAGAAATGCTGATGAACTGAAACGTCCGAGGTCCTTGACTCAAACTGAATTAGCAACACTTATAGTGGGATTGGATCTCTTATCTAATCTTGGCAGTAAACCAGCAGAAGAATTGAGAATGAAACTCTCAGCTAAATTTTCAGGACAGATTGCGTACAAACCCGATCATAATGAACGGTATGTCCCTGAAATCTTGTCAGCTATTCAGAGTAATAACGTCTTGCGAATAAAGTACAACTCCAAGGTTCGAGAGGTCATTCCCTTTGAACTCTATAGTGAAAACGGTTCCAGATACGTAAGAGCCTATTGCAAGAGCGTAAAGGATCGACGTACCTTTAAACTCTCACGCATTGAAGCCTTAGACATATTAGAAGGTAAGGAACTTCCGCCTAATTCTGTTGGTTCCGAAGATACAAAATTTGAAACTAACATTAGAATTCATCGCCAAGCAAGATTGGTAAGAGAGGCGCTAGGAATTCCAATAGGTGTAAATACATCAGAACCAATTACCATTCAATATTTCTCGAAGAATTGGCTCCTCGACTTAGCGCTCTCTTTTGGAGGCGCAATTGAGCTTTTAGAGGATCGGCTACGCTCAGAGATGCGTGAGCGGATTCTGGCTAGCCAAAATCTATATCTCGGGTAATCTAGTCCTATGTTTTTACGCGAACCGACACACATCCTGCTTCTAGTCCTTGTTCTAGTTATCCTCTTTGGTGCAAAGCGTCTGCCGGATTCAGCAAAATCCGTAGCGAAATCACTTCGTATCTTCAAAAGTGAGATGAAAGAAGGCAAGGAAGAGCAACCAAAAGAGCTCGATAAGAAGGACGATTCAGACAAATAAACCGTGGCTAGAAACAATGGCGGCCAAATGCCGCTACTTCAGCATCTAGCCGAGTTCCGAGATCGAGTCTTTAGATCTGCGATCATCATAGGTATCGGTTTCATTGGCAACTGGTTTTTCTATAACGAGATCGTCGCCAAACTTGCCGAACCTGTCTGTGATTTAAAACTAGCCCAAAGTAGTGGGGCAAAAAATTGTGGAGCCCTCTATATCAATGGCGTTCTCGGACCAATTAACTTGCAGATCAAAGTTTCACTCATAGCAGGCCTGATAGTTACAGCGCCATTATGGATTTACCAACTTTGGGCTTTTGTTTCCCCCGGTTTACACAAACATGAGAAACGTAGGGCTTTCTATTTCCTAACGGCGGCTACTCCATTCTTTGCAAGTGGTATTTATCTAGGCTACAAAATACTCCCAGTTGCAATCCGAGTTCTATTTGGTTTCACGCCTTCCCAGTTAACTAACTTGATCAATTTCTCTGATTATTTGGATTTCGTACTTCGTGTAATCCTGCTATTTGGACTTGCATTTGAACTTCCGGTCTTTTTAGTGACTTTAAATCTTTTGGGAGCCGTCTCGGGTAAAGCAATCTTAAAACCTTGGCGAATGTGGGTTTTTGGCATTACCTTCTTCATAGCCGCATTCACTCCGTCAGCAGATCCTTTAACTATGTTATTGCTAGCAGTTCCATTGATAATCTTTTATTTCGCAGCAGGTGGAATCGCGCTTTTAAACGATCGAAGACGGAATGTGGCTCTTAGCAATTAATCCCACCTCAGGTCGGGGAAGAGGCGAGAGGGTAGGGCAGCAGGTTGCCAATTATTTAAAAGAACGAAATGAACCATATCGAATCGTTACGGGTTCAAATCCAATACATTTTCAAGAGAATCTTCGTAAAGAGTCAGTAAATTTAGATCGACAGATTCAATCAAAAGATAATGCAAAATTAGAGAATGGAATCATCGCTGTAGGTGGAGATGGATTAATCCATATGGCGATTCAAATCGCAGTAGAACAGAACATCCCGTTAGTTCCAATTCCAGCAGGAACCGGAAATGATTTTGTTCGTGCTCTTAATTGGTCTCCGGATCGGATACTTGATCCTTTATGGTCTGCGCTAACTACACCATACACGCAAGTTGATTTAGGAAATATAGATGGTGAGTATTTTGGCGCCATAGCATCTACTGGTTTTGATTCGTTGGTAAATGAGCGAGCCAACAAAATGAAATGGCCAAAAGGTCCATCAAAATATAACTTAGCTATGGCTTTTGAGCTTCCCAAATTCAAACCGAAGAGATATCGATTTACAGTAGATGGCCAGGTATTCGAACGTGAAGCTATGCTAATTGCAGTTGGTAATGGACGATCTTACGGAGGGGGAATGCTGGTCTGTCCAGAAGCTGACGTTCAAGATGGTTTACTTGATTTAATGATCTTGAATCCTGTATCCAAGAGAGAATTCGTTCAAATATTTCCGTCGGTTTATGAAGGAAAGCATGTTGAGCACTCTCAAGTTGAGACTATGCGTGGTCGTGAAATTTACATTGAGGCAGATGCTATTTGCTACGCAGATGGAGAACGAATTGGTCCAATGCCGGCAAATATCGTTATTGCTGATAGGGTTCTAAAGACATGGAGAGCTTAACTCCTGCAGAGAGATATGCAGCCGCGAAGGCAAAGGGCAAACATCCAATTGCGGCAACTTTCATCGAAACTTTTGATTTTGATTTAGACGATTTTCAAAAAAATGGAATCTATGCGATTGAGTCCGGTAAGGGAGTATTAGTTGCCGCACCTACTGGTGCAGGTAAGACGATTGTTGGCGAATTCGCCGCTTACCTTGCTTTAGAAGAGAAGAAGAAGTGTTTTTACACCACCCCGATTAAAGCCCTCTCAAATCAGAAATATCAAGAGTTCGTGGAGCGATTCGGTGAAACCCGCGTTGGGCTGCTCACCGGAGATAACAGCATAAATAGCGATGCCGAGATCATGGTAATGACCACTGAAGTTCTAAGGAATATGCTCTACACGAATTCTTCATCTCTTTTAAACCTTGGTTATGTCGTTATGGATGAAGTTCACTATCTCGCAGACAAGTTTCGAGGCGCTGTTTGGGAAGAGGTTCTAATTCACCTAATGGAGAGCGTACAAGTAGTTTCACTCTCCGCCACAGTTTCAAATGCCGAGGAATTTGGAGAGTGGTTGCAGGTTGTACGAGGTGATACTGAGGTAATAGTTTCCGAGAACCGTCCAGTCCCTCTATATCAACATGTATTAATCGGTAATCGTCTCCTTGATCTTTTTACAGAAGATGGAAAAGTTAATCAAGCTTTATTTAGAACCGAACGGGAGGCGCTCAGAAGAATTAGGACCCCGAGGCATAGAGGTCGTCAGGATGATGAAAATCGACTAAATCGGTCAGAAGTAATCGAGAAATTAAATTTCCATCAAATGCTCCCCGCCATAACCTTTATCTTCTCAAGACAAGGATGTGACTCTGCGGTTAAACAATGTTTGGCCGCGAATCTTCGACTAACTTCAGCGCAAGAACGCGATGAGATTCGTGCTACTGCACTTAAATATACAAACACTCTCAATGCTGAAGACTTGGAACTACTTGGCCATCATGAATGGCTTGCAGCCTTAGAGCGCGGAATCGCCGCCCACCACGCAGGACTACTGCCAGTCTTCAAATCTTGCGTCGAAGATCTGTTCCAAAGAGGTTTATTGAAAGCAATCTTTGCTACTGAAACATTGGCACTTGGTATAAATATGCCAGCACGAACAGTACTTCTTGAGAAACTAACTAAATGGAATGGTGAAGCTCATGTACCAATCACTCCAGGTGAATATACCCAATTAACCGGACGAGCTGGACGTCGTGGAATAGATATCGAAGGTAATGCCGTAATCATGTGGTCACCTACAGTTGACTCTGCAACGGCAGCAGGATTAGCTGCAACAAGAACTTACCCGTTGCGCTCATCTTTCACTCCAACTTATAACATGGCGATAAATCTTTTAGAGCGATACGGAAGAGATCGTGCCAGAAATTCACTTAAATCATCATTTGCTCAATTCCAAGCCGACCGTGCTGTAGTTGGTCTTGATAAACAGATTAGAAGAAATATTGAAGCTATTGCCGAATATAAAACTTCAGAACTATGCCATTTAGGTAACTTCTCAGAATATGCCAAAATTAGAAGAGAGATCAAACAAGCAGAGCAACTCCTATCAAAACGAAGTCGAATCGATAACAAACAACGTGCCCATCTAGAGCAGGAGCTATCGGGCTATCGGAAATCTATGCGTTCACACCCATGTCATTCATGTAATGAACGCGAACAGCATGCGCGAATCGCGGAACGTGCAGATAGATTGATTAGAGAGAACGAAGGCTTGCAAGCGCGAGTTGAGAATCGCACCAATGTCATCGCAAAGACATTTGATCGAATAATTGAAGTTCTAAATCAATTAAATTACCTAGATGGTGAATTAGTAACGCCAACCGGTAAAGCTTTATCAAAGATATATGCCGAATCCGATCTATTAATTTCAGAGGTATTGAATTCTGGTGTATTGGACAAATTAAGCGATATTGAGATCGCCAGCGCTCTTTCTATTTTCTTGTTCGAATCTAGAAAGCCAGAACCGCCTAAGATTCCTAATACAAATGTTCAAGATGCGCTAAAAGAGATTGTTTCAATCTGGTCTAAACTGCATAACCTTGAATCAGAATACGATGTTAAGACGCAACGAGAACCTGACTTTGGATTCTGCTGGATGGCATTTCGTTGGGGAGGCGGGCACGGATTGAACTCGATTCTTCGAAATACCGATATGTCAGTAGGTGACTTTGTGAGAGCGACCAAGCAATTGATAGATTTACTTAATCAAGTTGCCGGTGCAAAAATTGAATTGCGAGAGAGATGCCTATCGGCCATCAAGAAACTTGATCGGGGAGTGGTTGTGTATCTTGGAGGTCTATCTTGACTCTAATGCTCTTAGATAGTGGATCCCTCTGGTATCGCGCCTTCTACGGAATGCCAGATACCTTGGTCGCTCCAGATGGAACTCCAGTAAATGCCATTCGCGGTTACTTAGATATGACGGCTCGATTAATAACAATGTATCGACCCTCAAGATTAGTTGCGTGTTTAGATGGCGATTGGCGGCCAACTTGGCGAGTAGAACTCTTCCCAGATTACAAGGCAAATCGACTTGAAGAGGACGGTGAAGGAGAAGAAGAGCCTGACTTACTAAGTCCACAAATTCCAATACTTTTAGATGTTTTAGAGGCATTTGGAATTCCAATCGTTGGTGCCGATGATTATGAAGCTGACGATGTGATGGCTACTTACGCAAAAAAGGAAACCGGTCCTATCAGAATCGTTACTGGGGATCGCGACCTTTTTCAATTAGTAGATGACCAAAGCGATGTTCAAGTAATTTATCTTGCAAAGGGGATTTCACAACACGATTTAGTAAATCGCGATTGGGTTGCAAAACGTTATGAGATTCCAGGGGATCGATATGGTTTATTTGCCACCTTTCGCGGCGATGCAAGTGATGGACTTCCTGGTGTGAAAGGAATTGGTGAGAAAGGCGCAGCTTTAATTGCACGTCATTTTGCAACCGCTGAAGAGGCAATTGCAGCGGCTAAGGCAGAAGATGAGAGACTGACGGTCTCTTTACGAAAGAAGATCATCGACGGAGAGCACTACCTATCTTTTGCACCAAAATTAGTTGCATGTGCCACAGATGTTCCGTTGCCAAAAATTGATTTGAAAATCCCTAAAAAGCCGAAGGATTTATCAATTATCATGAAATTCAAAGAAGATTTTAACCTTGGTGCGAGTGTAGATCGACTCGTATCTGCATTAAACTGGTAGCAATGATGAAAGTTGCAATAATGATTCCGACTTACAATGAATCGGAATCTATTAAAAATATTCTTGAACAAATAGACGCCATCAGTCTGCCTGATATCGAAATTCATGTATTAGTTATTGATGATAATTCGCCAGATAAAACAGCTCAATTAGTCGAATCGCTCCATTACAAGAATGTCGACATTTTAAAGAGACCAAATAAAGATGGTCTCGGCAACGCCTATAAAGCAGGAATCAAATATTTACTACAAGATAAAACTTTCACACATTTAGTCTCGATGGACGCCGATGGTTCACATAGAGTCGTAGATTTAATCGAGATGTTGAAAATAGCAAACGAAAATCCAGGATCGGGTTTAATTCTTGGGTCTAGATGGATTCAAGGTGGGAAAGTTGTAAACTGGCCATTTCATAGGAAATTGCTATCTAAAGGCGGCACTAGATATGCCGGTTGGGCGCTAAAGCTAGATATAAAAGATATAACTGGCGGTTTTCGAATCTATCCACGTAAAACTTTAGAAGATTTGGATTTAAAACAGATAACTTCAAATGGTTACTGTTATCAAATTGAAATGGCATTTGCGATAAATCATTTGAACCGAAAGGTGATCGAGGTGCCGATAACCTTCGTTGAACGTGAACACGGTAAATCCAAGATGAGCCAAAGAATCGTCCTGGAAGCGATGTTGCAAGTAACTCGTTGGGCCTTGGTCATGCGTATTGACCCAACCGCCGATAAGTTACATTATGTTAAGTAAGATTTAGCCGACCCTCACTCAAAAGCGGTAACTGGCGGGCAGGTGCAGATTAGATTCCTATCCCCGTGTGCACCATCGATACGACCTACAGTTGGCCAATATTTGCCCCTTTGACCCATCAATGAGCTATTGGTTCCGGCAGGGTAAGCAGCCTTTTCGCGGCTATAAGGGCGATCCCAGTCATTTGAAAGCAGGCTAGAAGCGGTGTGCGGAGCGTTGTGAAGTGCGCTCTCCTCCACAGCCACCTTGCCCTGTCGGATCTCATGAATCTCGGATGCAATACCTTGCATAGCGCTAATAAAGCGATTGATCTCAGTTAAATCTTCAGATTCGGTAGGTTCGACCATCAATGTTCCAGCTACTGGGAAAGACATCGTTGGTGCATGGAAACCAAAGTCCATTAACCTCTTAGCAATGTCGTCAACGCTTACGCCAGTTTCCTTGGTGATATCACGCAAATCCAAGATGCACTCGTGTGCAACTAAACCTTTATTGCCAGTATAAAGAATCGGGAAATCTTTCTTTAAATTATGTGCGATGTAATTTGCAGAGAGAATCGCTACCTGTGTTGCGCGAGTTAATCCATCGCCTCCCATCATCGCAATATATGACCAAGAAATCGGCAAGATACTTGCCGAACCAAAAGGCGCTGCAGAGATTGGTCCAGGACCTGTTGCTGGTCCACAAGTTGGGTCAAGTGGATGGTTCGGCAAATATGGCGCTAAATGCGCACGAGAAATAACTGGACCAACGCCTGGCCCTCCTCCTCCGTGAGGTATTGAGAAAGTTTTATGAAGATTCAAATGTGAAACATCTCCACCAAATTTTCCAGGTTGAGCAGTTCCGACAAGCGCATTCAAATTTGCGCCATCTACATAAACTTGACCGCCAGCATCATGAACTAGGGCACAAATCTCTGAAATTGCTTCTTCAAAAACACCATGTGTAGATGGATAGGTAACCATAAGCGCCGCAAGATTTGGCCCATGCTCTGCGATTTTAGCTCTTATATCGTCGATAGAGACATTTCCATGCTCGTCACATGCGACTACGACAACTTTCATTCCTGCCATTACTGCAGAAGCCGCATTTGTACCGTGAGCAGAGGATGGTATTAGGCAAATCTTCCGCTCTGCCCCACCATTTGCATCCAGATATTTGCGAATTGCAAGTAATCCAGCGAATTCACCTTGAGACCCAGCATTTGGCTGCAGCGACACTGCATCATATCCAGTGATTGCAACTAGCCAATCACTTAACTCTTTGATCAATTGACGGCTACCTTGATTCTGATCGGCTGGAGCAAATGGATGGATCGCTCCAAATTCTGGCCAAGTCACTGATTCCATCTCTGTTGCAGCGTTCAATTTCATAGTGCAAGAACCCAAAGGAATCATGGTGCGATCTAGCGCTAGGTCACGATCTGCCAGGTTTCTCATGTAACGCATCATGGCAGTCTCATTGTGATAAGTATTGAAGACCGGATTAGTTAAATATGAACTAGTTCGAATTAATGAGGACGGGATACTGCTCTCCCCTTTCCCAGCAAGAGTAACTCCAAAAGCCTTTGCTAGATCGCTTAATAGCTTCTCATCGCTTAATTCATCAAATGAAACACTTACTCGATTTGCATCAACCACACGCACGTTGATTCCGAGATCTGAAGCAGCTTTAACTTGCGCGGCCTTACCATCAAAAGTCACTGTATCGAAGAAAGCTTTATTCGAATTTGGCGCAGATGCTGCCCAACGTGCTGCAATTGCATGTACTCGCTCTGCAATCTCCTTTAAACCTTTTGGACCATGCCACATTGTGTAAAAGGCTGCCATTACCGCTAAAAGAACTTGAGCAGTACAAATATTAGAAGTTGCCTTCTCGCGACGAATATGTTGTTCGCGAGTTTGAAGTGCTAAACGAAATGCTGGCGCTCCATGGGTATCGATGGATTGTCCAACTAATCGTCCAGGCATAGAACGCTCTAAACCATTCCTAACTGCCATGTAACCTGCATGTGGACCGCCAAAACCCATCGGCACACCAAATCTTTGCGATGAACCTACTGATACATCTGCTCCCCATTCGCCAGGAGCCTTAATCATTGTTAGCGCCAATAGATCTGCTGCAGCTACAACGATGGCATTTTTATCGTGCGCCCATTTAGCCAATTCATGATGATCAATAACTGCGCCGTAAGTATTTGGATATTGCACTAATACACCAAAAATATCTTCTGAGATCTCTGAAAACTTTGTAACATCAAAAGTTTTTACTTTAAGACCCAATGGATTGGCTCGAGTTTCAATCACTGCAAGAGTTTGTGGATGTACATTCTTATCAACTAGGAAGAGTGCATCATCGCTTCCCTTATAGGAGCGATGCGCAAGTGTCATCGCTTCCGCTGCTGCGGTTGCTTCGTCTAACATAGATGCATTTGCGATATCTAGCGCAGTTAGATCTGTTATTGCAGTTTGAAAAGCAAATAGCGCTTCTAATCTTCCTTGTGAAATCTCAGGTTGATAAGGGGTGTAAGCGGTGTACCAAGCTGGATTCTCTAAAACATTTCGCAAAACCACTGCAGGCGTAATGGTGCCGTAATAGCCCATTCCAATTAAGCTACGAAAAACTTTATTCTTATCCGCGCGTTCACGAAGCGCCGAGATTGCCTCAGTTTCAGAGAGAGCTTTCGGTAACGCATCTACCAAGCGGCTCTTCATTGCAATCGATTGCGGCACTACATCGGCAATAAATTCTTCGAGACTCTTGTATCCAAGAGTTGCAAGCATGAAATCAACTTCGGAACTTGTTGGACCTATATGACGTGATGCAAAAGTCATCGCTCTTCCCCACTAAATAAATCAAAGTACCAATTTAGGCACCATCGTAAAGCACTTACAGGGAAAGATTAATTGAAATTAAGCGCCGCGAGCTTTCCTACGAAGGGCCAATTCATCGTTACCTTCGCCACCAACAATCTGGCCATCGATTTCACCCTGAAGCATTGAAAGTGAGCCCTCTACCTCTGTGGCAACCTTTCCAACTGCAATCCCAAATACTCCTTGGCCACCTTGCAGTAGATCGATGATTTCATCTGGCGATGAGCACTCATAAATTGAAGCTCCATCTGACATTAGGGTCATCTTCTCAAGGTCATGGATTCCGCGGGCACGCAGATGATCAACGGCCGTTCTAATATTTTGTAGCGATACGCCGGCATCTAATAAACGCTTAATGATCTTCAAAACTAAAATATCTCTAAATCCATAGAGTCTTGCGCTACCTGAACCGGAAGCGGTGCGAACTGTTGGTTCTAAAAGACCAGTTCTCGCCCAATAATCCAATTGGCGATATGAAATTCCCGCTGCTGCACATGCAGTCGCGCCTCGATAGCCGATCTCTTCGCGCTTTGAAGGTTCTTGCGAAGTTACTTCATCTTGCATGGAGAAGGATTCCTGTCTTCGGGGAGGCTCTAAATGTACGTTCCTAAGTGGTTCTACTCAAGGAGCGACACGCTTAAAACCTCTACTTTACCTTTAGACTTCAATGGCTGGTAAGAGGCTCCGGAATTAAATGAGGAGAATTTAAGCGAAGTCCTCCGGAGAGATCTCATCTAAAAATTCCTTAAATTTCTCGATGTCGTCTTCGCCTTGATCTGGGATAGAGATTCCCGCCTGATCAAATAGCTCACTGCGGGCCAAAATTGGGGCCTCGACTCGAACAGCTAGGGCTACGGCATCTGAAGGCCTTGAACTAACCCGCTCCTCTTTGCCAGATTCATCAACCAAAATCAGATCAGAGTAGAAAACTCCATCTCGAAGTTCAGTTAGATGTACTGATCTAAGTTTGATCTTCTCAGCCTCTAAAATGTTAATCAAAAGATCATGCGTCAGAGGTCTTTGAGGAATCAAGCCTTGTTGGCTAAATGCAATCGCGGTGGCTTCAGCAGTGCCCACCCAGATTGGAAGATACCTGCTTCCGGAGATCTCCTTGAGGAGCACAATCGGTTGATTTGAGGGCATCTCAATTCGGACGCCAATAACCTCGACCGGAATCATGGCTAAATACTAACTAAAAAAGCCCGTTATGTAATCAGCTAATTTTTTTGACGATTAGCGCAATCGATTTAAACCAGAGCGTACGAGAGCGGCATGCAATTTAACTGAGAGCGATGCCAATTCACGTTGCACCTCTTCAGCACGCGCTTTCGCCTCGATACTCTTTTGACGATTTAAAGGAGTGATTACCTGTTCGATTAAACCAACCTCACGATCAGAAGCAGACTTAAATGAGCGAAGGTGACGTGATTCAATTCCAAATGAAGCAAGTTCAGTAACAACTTTGGCGACTGCTAATGCGTCTCCATCGTAATACCTACCTTGCAAGCTGATTAACCCGTAGCTCTCAATCTCTACAAGCTGATCCTCTTTAAGTCCTGAAGCTTTGAGAAGTTCCTCTCTGGAAAGCCTTAGTTCTGATGCCTCTGCAAATGAGGCTGCGCTGATATCGCTATCGGAAGATATAACTCCAAATTTAGCTGGGCGCGGTGTTGCAGTCGTAGCTCCATTATTTGGAGTTAATCCACGATCCATTGCATCTAAGTTCTCTTTGATAACTTTGAGAGGTAGGTACTGATCGCGCTGAGCAAGTAGCACGTAGCGAAGACGTTCTAAATCAGCTGATGTGAATTTTCTATAACCTGATGGGGTGCGCTGAGGTTCTATCAATCCCTCTGATTCAAGGAATCGAATTTTAGAGATCGTGACATCTGGGAATTCACCGCGAAGGCGTCCTAGTACTTCCCCAATACTTAAGTAGGCACGTGCAGGTACTGACATCTAACTTCCTATTCCTATTCCTATTCCTAAAATTTACTTAACTTCTCTTACTTTCTAGCGTTCTGAACAAATAACATATGAAACTTGCCAAATTGAATTTCGTCGCCGCTATTTAAAGTTGCACGAGCGATTGAATTATTATTTACATAGGTGCCGTTTAGACTTCCTAAATCAATTAATTCAAAGCGTTCTCCCGCGCGTCGGATATTGGCATGTTTACGTGAAACAGTGACGTCGTCTAATAAAACATCGTTATCGCCCGCGCGACCAATAGATGTTTCTGGGGAATTTAGAAGAAATCGCTCTCCACGATTTGGGCCGCGGTGAATTATTAACATCGCAGACTCTGGATTTAATTGAGAGATTACATTTCGCTCTTCATCAGTTAGCTGCTCTAAGGCATCTGAGGAATCAACTGATCGGAGACCGAGATTGATAGTCGAGGTGACCTCGTACTCAATCTCTGGCATATATTTCCCCTCAACGTGAAGTTGAGGCTGAACTTAATAGCCCTGAGGGGTTACGGTCAAGTGGGCTTTTGTTAAGCCAGATTACCGAGATTAACCGAGATAAACCGAGATTAACCTATAAGTGCGCTGTAAGCCGTACCATCCATTAAAGTTGATGAAGGTGC
>CAYFJY010000002.1:22039-27376 GCA_964343665.1 uncultured Actinomycetes bacterium
GATGAAGGTGCGCTTATCTCTACTTCAAAAATCCAACCAGCGCCATATGGATCAGAGTTCAAAGTCTCAGGGGCAGAATCCAAATTGGAATTAATGGCAACAACTTTTCCAGTAACTGGTGAGAAAACTTCAGAGACGCTCTTAGTTGATTCTATCTCGCCACAAATTGCGCCTTCAGATACAGAATCTCCAACTTTGGGTAATTGCACATAAACGATATCGCCCAGCGCTCCCTGCGCGTAATCCGTGATCCCCACTTTAACCTTTGAACCGGCGCTAACTGAGCCATCTACCCATTCATGCTCTTTTGAATAATGGAGGTTATTTGGGACATTTGACACGATTCGCTCCTCTTTTAAATCTTCCGATTCATGAACGGACTATTCCGCCAGGAAATCTAATACTTTTTACACCAGATACCAAATACCAAGCACCAGTTATTAAATAGAGAGCTATACCCCAGGCTGTAAAGGCCCATCCGAAGATATACCCCAAATTACCTAAGAGACCACTTCCCTGAGAGAGAAAGAGCAATGGGAAGGCGTAGAGCAAGTTAAATGTGGCTGCCTTGCCTATGAAATTAACTTCAAGAAATGGCAACTTCCTCACCTTCATCACAGCATTTAGTAAGAGGAGGATTAAATCGCGCAGTACCAAAACAGCCACTAGCCAAAGTGGAAAGATTGCTCTATCCCAGAGTACATATAGCGATGCAGCAATATAAAGTCGATCGATACTTGGATCTAAGAGCGCACCGAGTTTGGACTCTTGCTTTAACCATCTGGCAACTTTTCCATCAAAGTAATCACTCAAACTTGCAATTGCCAAAACTAGAAGGGCTAGGCCATCTCTCCTATCTGCTGCTAGATTTATAAAGACGGGAATTAGCGCTCCGCGAAGGAGCGATAGCAGGTTGGGAATCGTGAACATCTAATCGCGCTCTCTGATCTTCACAGAGACCTGGACTGGGGAACCTTCAAAACCAAACTCTTCACGTAACTTGCGTTCTATGAATCTTCTATATGGCGGTTCGATCCAATCGTTGGTAAAGATCACGAATTTTGGCGGCGCAATTCCCGCTTGAGTCGCGTAATAGATCTTAGGTTGCTTACCCCCTCGTACCGGCGGAGGATTAGAACCAATTAGCGCCCCAAGGAAGGAATTTAATTTTCCAGTCGGAACGCGAGTCTCCCAGCTCTTCAAGGCAGTTCGAAGTGCCGGCGCCAATCTATCTTTATGCCAACCAGTCTTAGCCGCAACATTCACGCGCTGAGCCCAGGTTATGTGAGTCAAATGTCGGTCCAACTCTTTATTTAATTGGTTTTGTCGATCCTCATCAACCAAATCCCATTTATTCATTACAAGCACTAGCGCCTTACCTGCATCCTCAACCATGCTAATTATCTTCAGATCTTGCTCAGTCATCGGCTCTGAAGCATCAAGCACCAATGCAACAACCTCAGCGCGTTCGAGTGCAACTTGAGTGCGAAGCACGGCGTAATAATCACTTCCACTTGCTTGATTGGCTCGTTTCTTAATTCCGGCAGTATCTACAAATCTCCAGGTACTTCCACCAAATTCCAGAATCGAATCAACGGGATCTCTCGTAGTGCCGGCTTTCTCGTCAACTAGTGATAATTGATCCCCAGCTATTGCATTTAACAAACTGGATTTACCGACATTCGGTCTACCGATTAATGCAACTTTCCGATAATTATCAGTGACTATTGCACCGCCAACCTCGGGAAGTTCTTTAACTACCAGATCAAGAAGATCCGCACTTCCTTTTCCATGCAGCGCGCTTACAAAGTGCGGTTCACCCAAACCTAAATTCCATAGCGCATGAGCTTCGGATTCCTCAGTTGGCCCATCAACTTTATTTGCAATAAGGAAAACTCGTTTACCTGATTTATGAAGCGCATCCACCATTACCTCATCTTCGGATTGCGCACCGATTTGAGCATCAACTACAAATAAAATGACATCTGCTTCTTGTATTGCAATCTCAGCGCCTGCCGAAACACCAACAGAGATACCATCTGGTCTGGCTTCCCAACCACCAGTATCCATGAGAATAAATTCGCGAGAATTCCATTCACACTCATAACGAACACGATCGCGAGTAACCCCAGGAACATCCTCAACAATCGCTTCTCTCCTGCCAATGAAGCGATTGATTAAAGTTGATTTTCCAACATTAGGTCGCCCAAGAATTGCAACTATTGGCAAACCCAATAATTGTCTTTCCTTAAGAAGTTCCCAGATTAGATCTACGGTTTCTTCCAAATTAAGTTCGGTTGAATCCACTTCCACGGCGTCGATCGCTTTCTCAAGAGGAGATACTTTGCGCGTGGAATCTTTTTCATCTCGTGTTGCTAATGATTGACTTAGGTCTTTATCGACATTTAATTCAGCTTCGCGACGTTTGGCTCGGGCCTCTAAATCAGCGGTTAAATAGATCTTTAACTGGGCGCTTGGGGCTACCACAGAACCAATATCTCTCCCTTCAACCACTATCCCACGCTCTGCTTCACCAATTATTTTTCTCTGAAGCGAAACGAGTAATTCACGGAGCTCTGGCATAGCGGCAAATGTTGATACCTTTGCCGTGACCTCTTCATTTCGAATCGCTTCTGTTATATCGACTTTTCCGCATTTCAAAGATGGTTTATTTGGATCAGGATTAAAGAGCAATTCATTTTTTTCAAGCGCATTTATTACATCTACAGCATTAGTGAGATTATTCTGCATAGCTAACCAAGTTGCACCGCGATAGAGAGCACCGGTATCTAAATAATTCCACCCCGCTCTCTTAGCAATGGCCTTCGATGTAGATGATTTACCAGCACCGCTTGGCCCATCCATAGCCAGAATAATCGGCATTATTTCTCCGATCTTGGAGGATGCACTCGCCAACCATCATTAGATAAATGCATTTGTAACTTAATCGCATTTTCTGGATTTAGCGCAAGAAGAATTAAACCTGTTTCCTGTTCAGGTGAATGCTCAATAGTTATATCTTCGACGTTGACATTGACCTTTGCGCATTCATTAAACAGCGCTGCTAATTGATTAGGTTTATCTTCAAGTACCACTGGCAGGTAAATGTAATTTCTCGAAGCGCTGCGATGTTTTCCGGGGAGAAGTTGACGACCTTTACGACCGTTATTTAAAATTGCTTCGATATTTTCTAAATTGAAATCTTTTATTAAAGCGTTTAAATCATCTTGAAATTTCTGAAGTAATGGAAGTACCGCCTCTTTATTCAAAGTAAGGATCTCTCTCCAGAGTTGAGGTTTTGAACCTGCAATGCGAGTTGTATCCAAAATACCGCTACCAGCGAGAGCGAGATGCTCCGCGCTTTGAGAATTTAATTGAGAGGCAAGAAGTGAAGAGATTATTTGTGGTAGATGGCTTACCGCCGCCACAGCGCTATCGTGCTCCTCAGGGCTCATCTTTATAACTTTCGCTCCTAGAAGCTCAATTAACTCCTGCGCTTTATCCATTGCCTGCTTACCTGTTCTGGTGGTTGGGGTGATAACCCAACTCTTGCCGACAAATAAATCAGATTGTGCTGCCTCTGCTCCATCCAATTCGCGTCCAGCCATCGGATGGGTTGGACAGAAGCGCTCCGCAACCTCGGAATTTTGAACTTGCACTTTAACTTTAGTCTTAGTACTGCCAATATCTATAAACGTTGACTTTGGATATAAGCTTGAAAAGCGGTTAATAATCGATTCCAGGGCATTCGTCGGAGTTGCGATTACGACTAGATCTGGATCTGATATCTTCTCTAAATTAGTAACCAGATCATTTGCCAACGCCTCTGCCCTACCATCCGAATCAATTAATTCAACTTCGCCACCTGATCTCTTCACGCCAAGAGCTATAGAAGTCCCTATTAGGCCTGCACCAATTACAACAATTTTCATTCTCTCGCTCTTTACTGAGCCAAATCTCGTCGAAGAGCAGTAGCGCCTCGTAGATAAATATGGTTGGCAGCGCCTTCATTACCCTGGGCACTTTGCATCTCTGCATGGAGCATCACTCGAATCACTCTAGGTAGAGCGCCTGGCACATCCATCTCTACAGCGCAGAGAAGCGGCACAGCGCCAAATCCAATCTCCCTAGCGAAGGCTGCTGGAAATGCTGCATTTAAATCCGGTGTGCAAGTTAAGATCACCGAGATTACATCTTCGCTTCTTAACTTATTGGCCTCAAGAATTGCAGGAAGTAACTCCTTGACCCCACTGCCAATTGCATCTGGGGTATTGGCCTCAACTTGGATGGCGCCTCTAATAGCCCTCAATGTCATGTCGAGAGTTTACCTTCCACTAATTCAAAGGCGTTGGATTTATAAATATCTTTTTCACGATTAATTTTTTTATCGATAAATAGTAAATAGCAGATTGCTACCTTCCAAGAAACTCTCCCTATTTGGACAGCCCCTAAAGACGACATATCAGCATTTCTCCGTATTTTGAGCGCAGTAAATATCGATAAATTAATATTTCCTCTTTACTAATGTCGATAAAACGGCAAACAGTTAATCTTGTATTATCGATAAATAGGTATATAGTCATAGCGATAAAGCCTGATATAAATTAGTCACTTCAACGCTATTTAAATCCCGCCATCGCCCTTCTTTAAGATCACCAAGGAGAATGGGGCCAAACTGACTGCGTACTAGGCGAAGCACGTCCACTCCAATCGCTTCCATCAATCTTCGAATTATGTGATAGCGCCCTTCATGGATCTTGATCTCAAGCCAATGATTTGGAAGTTCTCTAAAGGCAGAGACTCTCCCGATTCCGTCTTCGAGCTCGACACCTTTGGTTAAAATAGATTTCGCATTTCTGGGTAGTTCACCATCGTATTGAACGAGATAAGTTTTCTCTAAACCATAACTCGGATGGGTTGCTCGGAAGGTTACCTCCCCATCGTTCGTTAGAAGAATGAGGCCTTCAGACTCTTTATCAAGACGACCTACATGAAAAAGGCGTTCTTTACGAAAATCTAAAAGCTCTGCCAAAGAGGGTCTGCCGTCGGGGTCGTACATAGTCGACAAAACACCCCTAGGTTTATATAACGCTAGATAAGACTTGGTCTTCTGCTGATTTATTGTCTCACCATCAACCTCTACTTTAGACTTTTCATCAACTTTGAAGCCTAATTCGGTGACTCGTTTGCCATTTACCTTTACTCGCCCAGCTTCAATCAACGAGTCAGCACCTCGTCGGCTAGTAACCCCGGCATCGGCGATATATTTATTCAATCGGATCATGCAAGATTCCCATCTTTCATCGATGGGGTGATTCTAGCGTGGATGCCTTATTT
>CAYFJY010000003.1:0-25632 GCA_964343665.1 uncultured Actinomycetes bacterium
AGGCAATACCCTGGCGCTGCACTATTAACTACGGCTGCCGCACTTTCAGTTGGTATTGGCATGGTTCGTTACTTTGGACCAAGGTCTGTTGCAAGGGCTGTAATTCAAAATAGAGCTGAGATCGTTTTGAAAAATGGGCCAATTGATGCCATGTTGTTGGGTTCAGGAATTCCATCTACCGGCGCCCGCTTACGTAAGCTCACATTGCGGATCGCAAATCGCAAGGCGGTTCCAAAAGTTCTAGACGCTGGCGCGCTCTTTCTAGCTGGGAAAAGTAACTCCCCCACGATAATTACGCCTCATTCAGGCGAACTTGCAAAGATGCTAAGAGTAGAGGTCGCACAAATAGAGGCTGAGCGAATCAAGTTTGCAAAAGAAGCAGCAAATCTATTCAAGGTGGCAGTTTTATTAAAAGGTAGTGAAACTATAGTTACCGATGGCAAAAATACGATTATTTTGCCAACTGCAAGTAGTTGGTTGGCAACTGCTGGCACTGGAGATGTGTTAGCAGGATTACTTGGCGGGTTGATTGTAATTAATAAAGGTAACTTGAATCACAAAAATATAGTTGAAGTAGGGGCAACGGCAGCTTTCATTCATGCCAAAGCAGCTGCACTCATTGATGGACCTATAAGTTCAACAAAATTAATTGAAGCCATTCAAAAAATAGTTTCTGATTTAGCTGAATAGGGATTTCCCTATATTGATCCGATGAGAACTGGCACTCTAGCCAAAAAAACTTACTAATTGCGAAAATTTGAACATGGATTTAACACTCTTTATATATGGCGAAAATGGTTTCTTAACTAGCACTTTAGCTGCATCTTTATCAAATTCAGGTTACAAAGTAATTGGTGAGAGTGATAATTATGAGGCAGCAATTATTCAAATAAATAGACTCGAACCAGATGTGGCAATCTTAAATTTAGAACATAATCAAACACGGGCGATTGATTTATCTAAAAATATAAGGAAAAGATTTCCAAAGATGGGTATTGTCTTCTCATCAAAAGCAAAGGATTTCAGATTACTTGGACTTAAAAAAGATGATTTACCTTCAGGGTCAGTCGCAGCCCACATATGTAAACATGGTGATTTTGACTCACTTAAAGAGAAAATAAATTTGGCTCCATACTCCACAGACTGTAAATCTGAATTTCCCATAAACCGAGATTTCACCGATTCTCAAATCGAAACGCTCAGGTTGTTAGCCGAAGGACATGCAAATTCTGAGATTGCAAAGGTGCGATTTGTATCTGAAAAATCTGTCGAGCAGATGCTAGCTAGAATCGCGAATATGTTTGGGGTCACCTTTGATTACCAACACAATTCTCGCGTGAGAATTCTCAATTCATATTACGAATTAGTAAACGGGCGCTAAGAGTTAATCTCGCTCCTTGAGGTAAGTTTAACTCGTGGAGTTGAGTGAACTTAAGGGAATTTGGAATGAAGTTCTCTTTGCCCTTGAATCGAAGAATCGAGTGGCCTGGTTAACCTTTTTTGATGCACGCCTGGCTAGCTTAAATGACAATTCACTTCAATTAGATTTTTCGGATCCCGAGAAATTCTCTGGTAACCATTCTTATTCAGATGCTAGAGCCAAATTCGCTCCAATGCTTACTGAAATTATAAAAGAAATCACTGGAGAGACATTGGAGATCAGTTGGTGAGGAAAATTCTTACACTTGTTCTTTCACTCTCACTTATTACGATTGGAATTCCGGCTTCATACGCAGCCTCTGTCTTGACATTAAATATAAAGAAGACTCCGACACTTGGCGAACCTAAGGTAACTCTCTATGGTCAAATTAAACCTGCAAGTTCAAATACCATGGTCAAAATTGAGGTTAAGTTAAATGGCAAATGGGGAAAAACTTCACTCGCCACGAAAACTAAATTGGGTGGCTCTTGGAAGGTAGAAGTGGTTTCTACAGTGCTATCTGGTAGCGCTACCTACAGAGCATTTGCAGTTTCAAACGGACGTGCAATTTACTCCAACTCAAAACCTCTAGTTATCGATGCGGAATCAGAGATTTCACAGGCAGATCCAGCACTTTTGATAAAACTATCAGGACCAGGATCGCGTGTTCATGGAGTCGATATCAGTAAATGGCAACACCCGGGTGGGAAATTAATAGATTTTACGAAGATGTATAACGCTGGCGTTAGATTTGTAATGATCAAAGCTTCGGATGGAAGAGATTCTTCAGATATTGATGCACGCAAGTGGCTCTCAATCGATATGGATGCTGCACAAGCTGCTGGATTATTTACCGGTTTTTATCATTATGCATATCTACCTAACTCAACTGACCCCGCAACAGTTATCACTGAAGCTCAAACTCAAGCTCAGAAAGCGATTTGGAGATTGGCTTCGATAGGTGGGTATACGGAGAGAACTCTTCCTTACGCGCTAGATCTTGAGAACAATTGCATTCAATATGTCGGAACTGTCTGTAAGAAATACGCATCAAAGAAGCTTGTTACGCTATTTGCAACTACTTGGCTAAATATGATCAAGGAACGTACTGGCAGATCCCCTTTCCTCTATTCCTACTCGCAATTTCTAGAGAATGCGATGGATAGAACTCCGGAACTTAGAAACTATCCTCTCTGGCTTGCACATTATGGAATTAATCCAGCAGATCCATTAGGACAACCAGGTCAGAAATTATCTGGTTGCTACGTACATTCATGGACTACTTCAAGTTGCTCATCTGAATGGGTGGTCTGGCAATACAGCTCTTGCGGAATTGGTGGTAAGTATGGAGTGCCAAGCGGCAGATTGGATCTAAATGTTTATCGCGGCGATGTGGATTCGTTTATCAATTTAACAAAGGGAATTTGGATTCCACAAGTCACAGACATGATGCCTGTAAATGAGCCAACCACCATCAGGTTGCTAGCTTCATCTTTTACTTCGAGTGATAAACCTTCTACGTTTCAATTAGAAGTTCTTCGCCCAAGTGGTACACCAGTTGTCACTGGCGCAGTTAAATTGATACTTCCTGACAAGAAGATATTGTTAGATCAGAGCGTTGTCCGGTCAAAGAATGGAAATTTCAAATTGACCGTAAATGGAATCCCCGTCGGAAGTTGGGATGCATATCTACAATTCACTGATCAATCAGGCACCCATTCAACTGCGCAGGTTCCAATTCAAATCAACATGATTGAAGGTGTTAAGCCAACACCATCCATAAAGCCAAGTCCAAAACCTGGAACATCAACAAAGAGACCAGTAGATGCTTGCCGAGGTCAGATAATCAATTAGCGTTTCAAGGCGCTCTTTAAAGAATTTTCCGCAGATTTAACAAGTTGCTGATATTCCTGAATTGAAGCTTTTTTATCAACTGCTCTCCAACCCAGATAAGGTGCAATTACATCAGCTACCTCTCTTGCAAGATCAAGCCCAAAATTCTTGGCTTCAAACCAGATTCTAGTTCGGCGCTCCAAAACATCTGCAATAGACATTGCCCCCTCAGAAACGACCGCATAGACCAATTCAGCCTTTAGGTATGGCAGCGATTTTGAAATTTGCGACGCTAATTTTCTATCTTCTTCAATTAACGCAAGTAACTCACTTAAATCGGCCCCATAGCGATTCAATAGATGAATAACCGTTTCATTTTTAAGATTGTATTGATTAGCCAATGAATCAACCTGTTGTGATAACGCCCAGTAACCATCGGCTCCAATGATTGGTAACTTGTCAGTGATACTCTCATTGGTTAACTTGGCAATATCGTTTGTAGCCATATCAACGGCATCTTTCGCCATCACTCTGTATGTTGTGTATTTACCACCTGCCAAACTGACAAATCCTGGAATTGGTCTATCAACCGTATGCTCTCTGGATAATTTAGTTGTGTCGGATTCCTTCTTATTTGCAACAAGTGGGCGAAGCCCAGCAAATACGCCAATTACTTGGTCTATTGAGATTCTTGGACTAAGTATCCGATTAGCTTGATCAATTATGTATTGAACATCAGATCTATCCGCTAGAGGCTCACTCGGATCATCCGAATATTCGGTATCCGTTGTTCCAATCATCCATTGATCTTTCCAAGGAATTATGAAGAGAACTGATACAGCAGTTTTGATGATGATTCCCTCATCTGCCTTTATCGCCTCTCCAGGAAGCATAATGTGCACACCTTTGCTCATCTTTACTTCGTATCCAGGTTCAATGCCGAATTCCTTATGTAATTGATCGCTCCAAACGCCCGCGCACATGATTACAGTCGAGGTTTTAACAGTTATTCGCTTCTTACTATTCAAATCTTTGATTACTGCCCCGGTTATGCGCTTACCCTTTTTGGTAAGTGATTCGACTTTGGCTCTAGTAATAATTGCGGCACCGTGACGCTTTGCTGTCCTAGCAATCATCATTGTGTGTCGGGCATCGTCAACTTGCGCATCAAAATATCTAATTGCTCCTGTGATCACATCGGTGCGTAAACTTGGTGCGATTTCAGAGATAGTCTTTTGTGAAAGATGTTTGTGTCCGGGTAAAGCCCTCTTAAATCCTCTTAAAGCATCATAAAGTGCAAGACCAGCTCCAACGTAAGTGCGTTCTTTGACTTTCTCTTGAAGCGGATAAAGGAATGCGACTGGTTTAACCAAATGGGGCGCTAACGTAGAGACCATTAGCTCTCGCTCGTGAAGCGCTTCGCGAACTAATTTGAAATCATATTGTTCTAAATAACGCAATCCACCATGAATTAATTTTGATGATTTACTCGAGGTTCCAGAGGCAAAATCTCCCGCCTCGACCAAAGCTACCTTTAGCCCTCTAGTCACTGCATCTAAGGCGACACCAACACCGTTGATTCCGCCACCAATTACAAGAACATCAAATTCCTCTTTAGCCAAACGCGCTAAATCATCTTTGCGCTGCTCTGGATTTAGGCTGGAATCAAACATAACACTCCAATATTAACGGACATTAAGTTAAAGTTCATATATGACCTATGTAGGCAGCCTTGATCAAGGAACAACTAGTACTCGTTTCATCATTTTTAACAATTTAGGTGAAATTGTTGGCCAACATCAATTAGAGCATCGGCAGATTCTTCCTAAATCCGGGTGGGTTGAGCACGATGCATTAGAGATATGGCAGAACACTGAAAAAGTTATCACTGAAGCTATTAATAGCGCCAGAATCAACATGAATGATCTTGTTTCAATCGGTATAACCAACCAAAGAGAGACAGTGGTGGCTTGGGATAAAAGTACTGGTTTGCCGCTTGCAAATGCGATTGTTTGGCAAGATACAAGAACTGCGGAATATTTAAATGCCTTTGACGATAAGAAGAAGGCGCTAATTGTAGAGAAAACCGGAACACCAATTGCACCTTATTTTAGCGCAAGCAAGATGGCATGGTTACTTAGAGAAAAAATCCAATCTAATGAAAATCTCGCATTTGGAACCATCGACTCCTGGTTGCTATTTAAATTAACTGGGGTTTTTGCTACAGATGTTACAAATGCTTCGCGCACTCAACTTATGAATTTAAAGACTCTGGATTGGGATGATGAACTTCTAAATATATTTGGAATTAGGCGCGAATGGTTAGCTGAAATTAAATCCTCTTCCGAAATTTTAGGCAGAACAAAAGATGGAATTCCGGTTGCCGGTATTTTGGGCGATCAGCAAGCTGCGATGGTCGGACAAACCTGTTTTACGAAGGGTGAATCTAAAACTACATACGGGACCGGTAATTTTGCACTTATTAGCACTGGTGAAGAACTAGTTCGTTCTAAGAATGGTTTAATTACAACTGTTCTATTTAAATTTGGGGATGCACCAGTCCAATATGCACTTGAAGGTTCGGTGGCCGTAACCGGTTCTGCAATTCAGTGGCTAAGAGACCAACTAGAAATAATAAAGAGTGCAAGTGAAATCGAAGAGTTGGCAAGCTCTGTTACAGATAATGGTGGAGTCTATTTCGTGCCCGCCTTCTCTGGTCTCTTCGCGCCATATTGGAGAAGCGATGCTCGCGGAGTGATAGTTGGATTGACCCGTGCAAATACCAAGGCCCATATCGCCAGAGCTGCACTTGAAGCAATTTGCTATCAAACCAAAGAGGTGATGGATGCGATGGAAGCAGATAGCGGAATTACTTTAAATGAGATGCGCGTTGATGGTGGAATAACCAATAATAAATTATGTATGCAATTGCAATCGGACATTATGGGAATCGACATTGTCAAACCCGTAATCACAGAAACTACAGCTCTTGGTGCTGCATTTGCTGCAGGTTTAGCGACGGGTGTTTGGTCAAGCACAGATGAAATAAAGCGGATCTGGAAGCGCGAGAAAACTTGGAAATGTCAAAGTACAGATGAATGGCGCGCCTCTGGATATAAGAAATGGCGTAAGGCAATTACTCGTACCTTCGACTGGGTTGAATAAGGTTTAAGATAACCTCATCATGGAGCTAAATGGCGTAATTCGAACCGATCGTAAAATGGCAGATGGCCGTACCATTCGATATTACGACAGCAAGCCGACCAATCGCGATGCAACTGATAAGCGTCCGAAAGAGGCGCAACCAAATATTGGTGAGCTTCGATTTGATCCCCTAGTAAATGAATGGATCGCAATCTCATCTCATAGACAAAATAGAATTTTCTTGCCACCCAAAGAGTTGTGTCCTCTATGTCCGACAAAAGGTGAACTCTTAACTGAAATCCCAGAATCTGATTTTGAAGTTGTGGTTTTTGACAACCGTTCTCCATCGCTTAGTCCAACTACAAATGATTTTGCACTTCCAGATTACGCAGGTCCAGAGACGGATAAAGCTGAGGCGATTGGAAAATGTGAAGTCGTTTGTTTCACATCTGATCACGGTCAATCTTTCTGCGATCTTTCATCTACGCAGGTACGGACTCTTCTTGAAGCATGGAGAGATAGAACCGCGGAGCTCTCAAAAGAAGCATTCATAAGGCACATTGCGCCCTTTGAAAACCGTGGCGAAGAGATTGGAGTAACTCTCCATCATCCACACGGTCAGATTTATGCCTACTCTTATCTTCCACCTCGGGTTGAAAAAATGCTCGCAGTTGCTAGGAAATATAAGGAAGATTTTGGCAAGGTTCTCTTCGATGAGATTCTAAAACGCGAACTCACGGACAAAGTTCGAATCGTTTGTCAGAATGAATTCTGGGTCGCATACGTACCTTTTGCTGCACGCTATCCGTATGAGATACATGTAGCTCCACTTAGCCCTGTGGCAGATCTAACCGAGTTAAGCAAAGCTCAATGTGATGCATTTCCAGCTATCGCTCTTGAAGTTACCAAGCGCCTAGATGGAATTTTTGGAATTCCTATGGCATACATTGCCGCTTGGCATCAAGCGCCAGTTCGCGAAGGAAGAGATCTACTTCGCTTGCATTGGCAGATTACAAGCGTTCGCCGCGCTCCTGGAAAATTGAAATATTTGGCAGGCTCTGAATCCGCTATGGGCGCATTCATAATGGATGTCCAACCTGAAGATTCAGCAAAACAATTGCGTGAGGTAAAACTTTGAAAGTTTTAGTCACTGGCGGCGCTGGCTACATTGGAAGCATCGCTGCTGCTTTGCTAATAGATTCAGGTTATGAAGTAGCTGTTCTCGACGATTTAAGTACTGGACATGCAGATGCAGTTCCTTCTGTAGCGAAATTCATTCAAGGTTCTTTACTAAATGACTCCGATTTAGATCAAGCACTAGAAGGTTGCGAGGCAGTTATGCATTTTGCTGCCAAGTCATTGGTGGGTGAATCGGTAGAGAAGCCAGAGCTTTATCATCAAGTAAATGTCGGCGGATCAAAAGCTTTGATAAATAAGATGAAGGCACGTGGGATCGATAAAATTGTCTTCTCCTCCACCGCTGCTACTTATGGAGAACCGAAAAGAATTCCTATCTCTGAAGAAGATTTACCCGCACCTAAGAATCCTTATGGCGAAACAAAACTTGAGATAGACGAGATGATTTCAAAATCTGGTTTCTCTGCTATCTCGCTTCGATATTTCAACGTGGCTGGGGCTTTTGAAAGCAAAGATGGTTGGCTTGCAGAGCGACATAATCCTGAAACTCATTTGATTCCAAATATCTTACGCGCAACAAGTGATAATCCTGTGAAAATTTTTGGCACAGATTGGCCTACTACCGATGGAACCTGCATAAGAGATTATGTGCATGTGGTTGATTTAATTGAAGCGCATATTATCGCTCTCAAGAACTTACCCGATCATAAACATGAGATCTTCAATTTAGGTTCTGGAGATGGTTACTCTGTTAAGCAAGTAATTTCAGCTGCAGAGAAAGCTGTTGGCCACAAGATCCCTTCAGTCGCAAGCGGCCGCAGATCTGGGGATCCGGCGGTTTTGATCGCAGATATTTCCAAAGCTAGAAAATATTTGAACTGGCAACCGACTCGTGAGATTAATCAGATGGTGCTTGATACCTGGAAATCAATGCAATGAGCTTCAAAGATGTATTTGGATCAGAGCCTGATGTAATTGCTTCGGCACCGGGTCGCATCAATCTAATCGGCGAACATATCGATTACTCAGATGGATTCGTTTTGCCATTTGCAATTTCAAACCGAACTACGGTCGCGATTAAAAAACGTGGCGATACGAAGATTAGATTGGCATCAGCACAAAGACAATCATCGATTTTTGAAACTGACATTATCAATCTCAAGCCAGGAAGCGATGGCAAATGGGAGCGCTACCCACTTGGAGTTATCTGGAGCCTTGGAATAACGGATGGTTTAGATATCTTCGTTGATGGAAAAGTACCACTAGGTGCAGGGCTATCCTCATCTGCTGCCCTTGAATGCAGCATCGCCATTGCGCTAAATCATCTATTTAATCTCAACTTAAATGAGAAAGATCTTGCGCGAGTAACTCAAAAGGCAGAGAATGAATTCGTTGGTGTCCCATGTGGAATCATGGATCAATCAATCTCTTTAATGGGAAAAAGCGGCCACGCGCTTTTACTAGATTGCAGAGATCTTTCCACCAAATTAGTCCCAATAGATTTAGCTTCAGATGGGTTAGAACTTTTAATAATTGATACCCAAGCTCACCACTCTTTAGTGGATGGCGGCTATGCCGAGCGGCGCGCAGCTTGCGAAGCTGCGGCATCAAAATTAGGTAAGAGCATGCGAGATTTAACTTTAGATGAGCTACTCCAGAGTCGAGAGAAATTATCTGAGATCGAATTTAAAAGAGCTCACCACGCAGTAACGGAAATTTCTAGGGTACTTGAAACCGTACATGCACTTGAAGAGAAGAATTTCAAAAAGGTTGGCGAACTATTAAATGCTTCACATAAATCACTTCGCGATGATTACAACGTATCTTGTCCTGAGTTAGATGTTGCAGTCGATGCAGCTATCGCATCTGGTGCACTGGGAGCCCGAATGGTAGGAGGGGGCTTTGGCGGAAGTGCAATTGCTCTATTAAAGAGAGAAGATATAGAAAAGACAAAAGATAGAATCAATAAAGCTTTTGCGATAAATGGATTTAAAGCACCTAGATTCTTTACTAGCCTACCAAGTGAAGGAGCTCAAATTTTAAAATAGTGGCTAGTTAACTGGAATTACAGATATAACCTCGACCCCACCGATTGCACTTAGAACTTCAACTAGATCGGTTGGATCGCTACCTGGAACTGCAACAGTAATGTCGTCATAGCCTTTTCCATCTTCGCTTTTGACGACAACCAAGCCACGGATATCGCCGCCTGCAAAACCAATTGCAGATGCAACCGCGCCTAGTGAACCTGGACGATCCGGTAGCGTTATATGCAAACGAAATAGGGCCATGGGTTAATGATACCCATAGCCCTACTTATTAATTACTTACCGATTAATTGCCGATTAATTGCTGGGCGCCGAACCTAGTGTGACTGAGAAAGTTTTCGTGCCGCCTGTTGGTAATTCAACGACCACTGAGACTTTACTTCCAGGTGAATAGGAGCGAATCTTCACAATTGCAGCAACTTGATCATTTATCTTAGTACCGTCAATTGATTTGATGACAGAACCAACTGGAATGCCAGCTTTCTCTGCACCCTCGCCGCTACTTAGTTTGCCAATTTTCGCACCTACGCCAGTGTAAGTAGTATCAAAGAAGACTCCCAGAACTGGTCTGGTGGATTTACCGGTATTAATTAATTCTTCAACGGTGCGCCTTGCTTCGTTGATTGGGATTGAGAAGCCCAAACCTATAGATCCACCAGCGCCACCATTAGATAAAGTTGCAATGGCGGAATTAACGCCGATAATTCGACCGTTGCCATCTAAAAGCGCGCCACCTGAATTACCAGGATTAATTGCAGCATCAGTTTGAATCGCATTTACATAACTTTCAGCGCCATATGAACCCGTAGTTACCGGTCTATTAAGTGCTGAGATGATTCCACTTGTGACAGTTGATGCAAGTCCAAGTGGTGATCCAATTGCAACAACAGGATCTCCTACGGAAACCTTTGATGAATCACCCAAAGATAGCTCTGGAAGATTTCCTTTCGAGATCTTGATTACAGCAAGATCATAATTTGAATCGCGTCCCACGATTGTGGCTGGATACTGATCGCCGTTGTTTAGTTCTACGGTTAACGTTCCACTTGATGATGTCGCAAAATCTGCAACAACGTGATTGTTAGTAACTATGTAAGTTGAATTGCTATTTGATTTGTAAATCCAACCTGATCCGGTACCGGAACCGCTAATTACACGCTCTGCGATAGAGACCACGCTTGGTGTGGCAATTGAAGCGATTGCGCCAACATCAATTGAGTCACCGCTGATGGCAGTTAAGGTGCGGCCACTTGGGCAGGTAGCGCTCTTTGCTAAGTACATGGCGCCGGTACGGTTATCTACGCAGGCCTTAGCGCCGACAGTTGGTGAGGTTGCAGCATTGGAGATTCCACCTACAAGGATCGCGCCTGCTGCAAAACCAGCGCCGACCTTGGCGAATGTAGAGTTAAAGAATTTCATGCCTAGAAGAATGCCATCTAAACCTGAAAAATTCCCGAGAGTGAGGTTAAACCTCGATTACATATGCCCCAGAGATTTTTACTTTCACCTTGGAAAGGGGGCGGATCGAGTTCGGCGCGGTTCCATTTGGGCCATTGACCACTTTTGCGGATTTAAAAGGATCAAAGACCGCCCCATGACATGGGCATTGCAATTGTTTTGCGCCCTTTGAATATGCAACCGTGCAACCTTGGTGGGTGCAGATTAGTGAGTATGCAAAGACTCCGGTGTTGGTTCTAAAGAGCATCGCTGGTTCGCCATTTGAAGCCTTAAATTTGTAATTAGATCCCACTGGCAATAACTCTAACTTCACAATTTTCTTTCCAGTTGCGGCTTGAGCGCTCTCTTTCCTTGGAAAGAGCTGTCCAAGGCCGATGAATCCACCAGTGATTCCAAAGACGCTTCCTAAACGTAAGATTCCACGACGATCCATATTTACATCAAACCTCTTATTTCCGTTATGTAGAATGAAAAAGTATGCCAACCACATTACCGCATATGCTGTATCGCTACCTAAAAAGTATGGCTTAACATGGAAAGTCACGGTTAGCCATAAACCTACGGAGGTCGCAAATCCAACTAATGCAGCAAACCTTGGTAGTACAAATAAAAGCGTTGCGATTCCTGTTGCAAATTCTGTAATCAAGACCATCCAGCCGACCAAAGTCGCATGCTCCAATGAAGAATTAAGCAAAGGTCCAAGTGGAGAAATTTCGATAAATCCACGAATCTGATTGCCAATGTAATTTACAGTTCCCGGTGTTAAGAAACTGGGATCAGATGCTTTATCCCATCCTCCGTAAACCCAAGTTACACCAAGCCATAAGCGCAAGATTCGAGTTGAAATGCTCTGGGCTTTCCATGAAGCAATAACTGACTTCGGGCGATAGGACATAAGTTAAGGGTAGCGGTTGAACTTATTGAAATCTGATTTTCTATTGAATTTAAGAGTTTATTTAGAGTTGAATGTAAATGTAGAGCTCCCTGACTTGGACTCGAACCAAGAACCTGCCGGTTAACAGCCGGCTGCTCTGCCATTGAGCTATCAGGGATTGCGAGGGGAAACTCTAGCGCAATGAGCGCGAGTGGAAAAATCCGCTAGAAAGAGCCAGATTAAATGCTTCCGAAGGCTTTCTCGCGCAATGTCCGGCGCTTTGCTTCTAACGAGACAAGATCGGTAAAAATCTGCTGATATTCGTTTTCATTCTCTGCTGGATTAATCCTCTGCAACTTAGATTTGGTATCTGAAATAGTTCTGGAAACTGCAACTTCATGCAATCTTGCGATTATTGATTCGACATATCTATCTGAAATTTCACCATCTGCTCGTATAGGTTCCACAGATAATTCAGTGAATAGTGATTTCAAATCATCGTTTGTGATCGTATCTAGATTCGCGCCAGAATCTAAAGCGCCACGAAGTGCTTGATATGCAGGATGTGAAAATGCATTTGCTGGAAGCTCTTCCCAGTCTCTAGCCATATCTGGCAGCTGCAATTTAACTTTCAATACTTCGCGCTCTAATATCAATGTTGGCTCTTTAGGGTCTGGTCGCCAATTGCCTACGACATTCTCACTCTTTGGTTGGCCACTCTTTCCTGCAATCTGAGTTACGGAAGTTAATACAGGATCAATATCCATGCCTAACCAGCCAGCCAATTGCTTAACATACTCTGGTCGAAGTGCACGATTCTTTATATTTGCGACCATCGGAGCTGTTGCAGCAAGCGCATTTACACGACCTTCTGCAGTCGCTAAATCATGCTTCTTTAACTCTGTTCTGATTGCAAATTCAAAGAGTGGAACGCGACTTGCGATTAATTCTCGAAGTGCAGCATCTCCATGTGCTTGGCGCAACTCGCATGGGTCCATTCCATTTGGTTCGACCGCAACAAATGTCTGGGTCACGAATTTTTGATCATCTTCATATGCGCGAAGCGCCGCTTTTTGTCCAGCTGCATCACCATCAAAAGTGAAGATTACTTCGCCACGGAAAGCATCGTCATCCATCAATAAATTGCGCAAGATTCGAATATGGTCATCACCAAATGCAGTTCCGCAGGTAGCAACTGCAGTTGTGACGCCAGCTAAATGTGCGGCCATTACATCTGTGTAACCTTCAACGACAACAACTTGTCTCTTCGTTGCGATCTCTTTCTTAGCGCGATCCAGCCCATATAAAACTTGGCTCTTCTTGTATATCGGTGTCTCTGAAGTATTTAGATATTTCGGCCCTTGATCCTCTTCAGATAATTTTCGCGCACCAAATCCGACAACGTCACCAGTTATATTTCTAATTGGCCAGATTAATCTGTTACGAAAACGATCAATCATGCCTTTTTGTCCCTCTTTGGAGAGCCCGGCAAACTCCAACTCTTCACCAGTGAAACCCGCTGCACGTAGATGTTTAGTTAATTGATCCCAATCATCAGGTGCATAACCAACGCCAAAACTCTCACATGCAGCGCGGTCAAAGCCGCGTTGCATTAGAAAATCTCTCCCAACTTGAGCAGAAGGGTTTGTATTTAACTGTTCCTTATAAAATTTCTCTGCCGCAAGATTTGCCGCAATTAACCTTGATTTTAAACCTGGCTTGTAATCACTTGATTTTCCGCCTTCATAAGTTAATTGATATCCGATGCGATCAGCTAATTTCTCGACCGCCTCAACGAATGCGATATGTTCCATATCCATCAAGAACTTGATGACATCGCCACCTTTACCGCAACCAAAACAATGGAAATATCCGCGCGATAGAGTCACATGGAAGGAAGGGGTCTTCTCGTCATGAAAAGGGCATAAACCTTTCTTTTGATCTCCACCAGCATTTTTCAAGTCGAGGTAATCGCCGACAACATCATCGATTCTTACATTCTCGCGAACATATGCAACATCTTCGTTTCGAATCATGCCGCTCATATCTGAGACCTCATGAAGATAACCTAGCGTGTAACGCATATGCAGCCGGATCAGTAAGGCTGGCAACTTGGTCGATAATCACTCGTAAGCGCGAATTTGGAGATTCATGCCATGCATCTAGAAAGACCGTGTCCAGTACTTGAGGACCAGCTTCCTGAATCATCTCAACTAATTCATTTAATACTTGTCGTTGTTTTGTATATCGAGCTTGAGCCTCAGGTGCCTGAATTAGAAAGAAGGAGCTAATAGCCTTTAGCAGCGCGACTTCAATCAATTGCTCGCGAGGAATTACTAAATCAGCATCATAACGCTTTAATTCTCCTTGGCCATGTTTTTCGCGCGTTGCTTTCTCCGATTCGAATACGAAACGTCCGATCAATTGGCTCGTAGAATCTTTTAATCTAGCCAAGTCTCGATGCATTCCATCAAAGTCCTTTGGCCAACATGATAATTTCTGTAAGCGACCTAGAGCCTCTTCGATCTCTTTTTGAGATGCTTCTAAATAATCTTTTATTAATATCTGAGTTATTTCTTTTAAATCACTTTCGATATCTGGAACGCTCAATTGACTTGCCACAATTGCATCCTCAAAATCATGCACGGAATAACTAACATCATCAGACCAATCCATGATCTGTGCTTCGAAGGTTCTTCTATTCTCAGGTGCACCCTGTCTCATCCATTCGAAGATCTCTAAGTCATCTTCATAAACGCCGAATTTCCTAGGATTTCTCTTAGCGCTCCATGGGTATTTAGTGCATGAATCTAGTGATGCTCGAGTTAAATTAAGTCCAACGCTTCTATTTCCGTCATAAGTCTTGGCCTCGAGTCGAGTGAGAATGCGAAATGTTTGTGCATTGCCTTCAAAACCACCAATATCTTTAGCAACTTCGGAAAGTGCTGCCTCACCATTATGGCCAAATGGTGGGTGGCCCAAATCGTGCGCTAAACAGGCAGTATCGATCAAATCTGGATCTGCTCCAAGTGATGCGCCAAACTCTCTTCCAATCTGCGCGCATTCAAGTGAATGAGAAAGTCGAGTTCGCTGAAAATCATTCTCCCAAGGAACTGCAACTTGAGTCTTCGCTGCCAATCTCCTTAACGCTGCTGAATGAATTAGCCTTGCGCGGTCTCGCATGAATTCAGTACGACCTGGACGTTTTGCAGGTTCCGTAATGAACCGCTCAATATCTCGCGCTTCGTACATGGTTATTAGCCTAGCCCCACAACTGAGAGTCCAGTACTCTCCAAGTGGTCACTCACATGAACACCAAGTTTCTCCAAAGTTCGGTATGCGATGTAGGCATTTCCTTCACGCCAAAGATATCTAAGTCCAGAGTTTTCCAAGGAATTTGGACCGTTTTTAACAGGTGAGCATGTGGAGTTAACTCCTAAATCATCTGCAATGTAAGTGGCGCGTTTGCAGTGATAAGGATCTGTCACCACGATTGCTACTTTTATTTTGTTCTTTTTAAAATAATCTACGTAAGCCTTTGTGCTATCGATCGTGTCGCGTCCTTGGGGAATCTCAATAACATTTGATCTTGATACACCATTTTGAATTAACCAACGCCTTCCCGCACGCGCTTCGGTAAATCTATCTCCGGGAGCCCCAGCGCCTACAGTGACAATCTTTTTTACTAAACCATCTCGATATAAATTAAGTGCTTGTTGTAAACGAGCTTCAAGCGCATCACTAGGTCTGCCGTCGTATTGCGCAGCGCCCATTACAACTGCGAAATCTGCGCTCTTCTTCTGCGGGTAATGAGCTGCCCACCAAACTTGTCCAAAGAAGAAACTTGGAATACCAATAATCACCAATGTAATTAAAGTAAAGACTCGTCTAATTAATTTAAACATCAACCACCGCTGAAAGCATCTTCTAGCTCTAAATGCACCATTTCATCTGGATCTTTTAGCCAGCCATCTGGAAGAGTTGGTGGCCTACCATGACTTGTACGTCCACGTGGCTTCTCACCAACTTCAACTGGATAGGGTTGATCTTCCAGTTGATCTAGCAAAGTTCTAAATTCTGAAAGAGTAGAGATCATTCCAAACTGGCGACGTAGCTCTTGTCTTACTCGAAAACCCTTTAGATACCAAGCCATATGTTTTCGTAGATCCTTGCAGCCACGATCTTCAGATTCAAAATATTCAACTATCAATTCGCCATGGCGCCACATAACTTCGCGCACCTCAAAAAGCGATGGTAGATAGCGTTCGCTATTTTCACCACTACTTTTGAAAGCATTTACCAAATCTTTAAATAGCCAAGGGCGACCCAAACAACCTCGACCTACGACTATTCCATCGCATCTAGTCTCATTAACCATTCGAACACCATCTTGGCCAGACCAAATATCTCCATTACCTAGAACTGGAATTCCAGTTGGTCTCAAATGCTCTTTTAAATTTGCGATTGCGTTCCAATCGGCTTTACCTTCGTACATCTGCTCTGCAGTGCGTGCATGTAGCGCAACCCATGTAACCCCAGCTTGCACTGCAGAATCTGCCGCTTCCAAATATGTTTTATGATCGTTATCGATTCCTATTCGCATCTTTACTGTTACCGGAATTCCAAATGGCTTAGCACTATCTACTGCGCTCTTTACAATACTTGAAAATAGCCTTCTCTTATAAGGAAGAGCAGCGCCGCCACCCTTTCTAGTTACCTTTGGAACCGGGCAACCAAAATTCATATCGATGTGATCTGCAAGATCCTCTTTACCAATCATTTCAACGGCAGCACGCATTACATTTGGATCAGTTCCATAAAGTTGAACTGATCTTGGCCATTCACCTGCGCCAGGTTTCATCAATCTAAAGGTTTCTTCGCGTCTTTCAATCAATGCACGCGCAGTAACCATTTCCGATACGAAGAGACCTGCTCCCTGCTCCCTGCAAAGTTGCCTAAATGGCGCGTTGGTAATTCCAGCCATGGGAGCTAAAACGACTGCAGGATCTACCTTAAAGTCGCCGTCGCGTAACGGAAGTGTTAGCAACCGAGAAGTTTCGGAGCTAGCCATGATTCAACTTGATCGATTGCGACTCGCTCTTGTGACATTGTGTCACGTTCGCGGATAGTAACTGCATGATCATCAAGTGATTCGAAATCGATTGTGATGCAATATGGTGTGCCAACTTCATCTTGTCTGCGATAGCGACGACCAATCGCGCCCGCATCATCAAAATCAACATTCCAATTCTTTCGAAGCTGCGTCGCTAGATCACGCGCTTTAGGTGAAAGATCTGCATTTCGCGAAAGTGGTAGTACTGCAACTTTGATTGGCGCCAGGCGATGATCTAATTTCATTACTGCGCGCTTCTCCATCTCGCCCTTTGAATTCGGAGCTTCATCTTCGGTATATGCATCCATCAAGAAAGTTAAAGTTGCGCGGTCAACACCTGCTGCAGGTTCGATCACATAGGGCGTCCATCTTTCATTCTTCTCTTGATCGAAGTAAGAGAGATCTTTTCCACTAGCTGCGGAGTGAGCCTTCAAATCAAAATCTGTGCGATTGGCAATTCCTTCTAATTCACCCCATTCAGTTCCTGTGAATTCGAATTTATATTCAATATCAACAGTTCGCTTTGAATAATGTGAGAGTTTCTCTTTTGGATGTTCATAGA
The DNA here is from genome assembly GCA_964343665.1 of uncultured Actinomycetes bacterium. Lineage (GTDB taxonomy): Bacteria > Actinomycetota > Actinomycetes > Nanopelagicales > Nanopelagicaceae > ZLKRG08. The sequence continues at coordinate 17,590 of CAYFJY010000003.1, forward strand.
TTCGAAGTCTCTCTGGATTGATTCCTAAATCTACATACCAAGCCATACGAGTGTCGATCCAATATTGATGCCATTCTTCATCGGTTCCGGGAACGACGAAAAACTCCATCTCCATCTGTTCAAATTCTCGAGTACGGAAAATGAAATTTCCCGGTGTAATTTCATTGCGAAACGACTTTCCGATTTGACCTATTCCAAATGGCGGTTTCTTCCGCGACGTGGTCTGAACTTGATCATAATTTATAAAAATTCCTTGAGCAGTCTCTGGCCTCAAATATGCCAAACCGCTCTCATCTTCTACAGCACCTAAGAAAGTCTTCAGTAATCCAGAGAATTGTTTTGGTTGTGTGAATTGACCCTTATTGCCGCAAGCTGGGCAATTTATCTCTTCAAGCGAGGTTGGCTTGCGTTTATGTTTTGCTTCAAAAGCCTCTTCTAAATGATCTGCGCGATAGCGCTTATGACATGCAGTGCATTCTGTTAATGGATCTGTAAATGTTGCAACGTGACCTGAAGCTTCCCAAACTTCTTTTGCAAGAATCACACATGAATCAATTCCCACAACATCTTCACGAGATTGAACCATGTACTTCCACCATTGGCGTTTAACGTTATTTTTTACTTCGACTCCAAGTGGTCCATAATCCCAAGCAGCGCGAAGTCCGCCGTAAATCTCTGATGATGGATATACAAATCCTCGACGTTTAGCGAGGCTGACGATATTTTCTAAACGATCTGCGGCCATTGATTTTCTCCCATCCGGCTGGCTGTCGGCGGTACTAGCGGCTTGCTAGACCATGAGAGAAGTTTAGCCGTGAGATGATTGCGCTATGGCGATCTTCTTAGCTACTTTGACTGTGGTTTCCACTGCGATTGGCGGCTTATTAGCTCTTAAATCAAAAGATCGCTTCCACTTAGTTCTCGGACTCTCAGCAGGTCTCCTCCTTGGCTTAGTGGGTTTTGATTTACTACCTGAAGTTTTTCATGACGCCGAATTAACCGGAGGCGTGCCAACAGTTTCGATTGCAATCTTGGTTGGCTTCTTATTGCTTCATATCTCAGAGCGCTCTTTCGGCGGCCACGAACCAGTTGATTCTGAATATGGACACGATCATTCACATGGATCAATTGCGGGTGGTATCGGCGCACTTGCAATGGCTGGCCACGTATTTCTAGATGGTGCCGCGCTAGGCGTAGCCTTCAAAGTAAGCAACCAGCTTGGCTATGCGGTATTTATCGCTCTTCTTGTACACGCATTTAGCGATGGATTAAATACTGTATCGATGTTAGTTAAAACCGGCCATTGGGAATCTCGATCAAAACTTTTATTAGTTATTGATGCAATCGCCCGAATCGGTGGGGCTGCAATCGGAACCTATCTTGCCTTTGAAGCCAAATGGGTAACGATTTATTTAGCTCTCTTCTCAGGTTTTGTAATTTATGTTGCAACATCACACATTTTGCCCGAGGCACATTCTCGTCATCCATCAAGATGGACGCTTGCCGCTACCGGACTTGGCGTGGTTGCAATGTGGTTGATAGTTGCAGCTCTGGCTTAATTAAGCTTTCCCGAACCTACGATTCCTGGATGCATACTCTTCTATAGCTTTCCAAAGAGTTCTGCGATCGGCATCTGGCCATAAAACATCCATAAAAACCAACTCTGCATAAGCGCTCTGCCATGGCAAGAAATTGCTCAAACGTTGTTCACCAGAGGAGCGCAAGAAGAGATCGACATCCGTGGGTAGTTCTAGGTATTTGGTAAAACTCTTCTCATCAAACTTACTCAATTTTCCGCGTTTGAAATCGCGCGCCATATTTTCAGCTGCTGAAACTATCTCCGCGCGCCCACCGTAATTTACGCACATATTCAAAGTCAAAACTTTATTTTTAGAAGTTAACTCTTCGGCTTCAATTAATTCTTCTGTAACTGAAGACCAGAGTCTCTTCTCTTGGCCAACCCATCTGATTCGTACGCCTAATTCATTCATTTGATCACGACGGCGGCGAAGAACTTCTTTGTTAAACCCCATCAAGAACTTGACCTCTTCGGGAGAGCGCTTCCAATTCTCAGTGCTAAATGCATATGCACTTAACTCTTTCACGCCAATTTCTATGGCGCCTTCAACCATGTCAAAAAGCGGAGCTTCTCCTGCTTTATGTCCCTCGGTTCGCGCTAAGCCACGATTCTTTGCCCAACGTCCATTGCCATCCATAACAACAGCAACATGATTTGGTATCAAAGACTTATCAAGCGCTGGAGGCTTTGCGCCAGACCAATGTGGCTCTGGTTTTCTATGTTTCATACCCGCTCCACCAATTGCAAACTTCGCAATCCTCGCTCTAAATGCCACTGTAAGTAGGCCGCAATTAAACCATTTGCTTCACGACGGTTGCGAAGTTCTGATTCCATAGCGCTCTCCCAATTACCACTAATTAAATCAGACATTAGTTTTAAAGTTTCAGGCGCAGGTGTTGCAGACGCGCTCGGTCTGCAATCTGCACAGACAGATCCACCACCGACTAGCGAGAAGTAACGATGCGGTCCAGGTGCATCGCACTTCGAACAATTTGTTAATGATGGTGCGTAACCACCAACCGCTAACGAACGTAACAAATATGCATCTAAAATCATCGAAGGTTCATACTTATTTTCAGCAAGTGCTTTCATAGCCCCGGTCGCTAATTTAAATTCTTGAAGGGCTGGTTCATGTTCATGAGAAGTAAAACGTTCTGCTGCTTCAAGTATTGCGCCGGCGATTGTCCATCTTGAATAATCATCAGTTAGCGATTCGCCATAATTAAAGATCGATTCAACCTGAGTCACCGTATCGAATGTGCGCCCCGTGTATAACTGGATATCAATATGCGAACCTGGTTCGAGTCTTGCACCAAATTTGGATTTGGTTCGACGAACCCCTTTTGCGATACCCCTTACACGACCATTTTCGCGGGTCAATAAAGTGATGATTCGATCTGCTTCACCCAATTTCTGGGTACGCAGAACAATTGCTTCATCGCGGTAAAGACTCACTCCGCAAAGATATTCTGTGAAGTTAACGAATTGCGCGATTGATAGCGGAAATGATCGCTTTTAGTGATGCGGTAGTGGTGTTTGGGTCGATTCCAACTCCCCAGAAAACCTCACCCTCGATTGCGCATTCAAGATAGGCCGCTGCATTTGCATCGCCTCCGGCAGAGAGCGCGTGCTCTAAATAATCGAGAACGCGCACATCAACGCCATAACTAATCAGTGCATTGCAGAAAGCAGAGACTGGACCATTTCCGGTGCTCTTTAAATCTTTTAACTCCCCGCGATCAGTTATTTGAACTTCAATCTTCACATCTTCGCCGAGTGAAGAGGAGGTAGAAACACCTTTCAAACGGAAACGCCCCCAAGGCGCAGTCTCAGTTGGAAGATATTCATCTTCGAAAATCGCCCACAATTCATCTGGAAGAACTTCTCCACCTTCGTTATCAGTCTTGGCTTGTACAACTTTGCTAAATTCGATTTGAAGTCGACGAGGTAGATCTAATTGATGTTCGGTCTTCATCAAATATGCAACGCCACCTTTACCAGATTGGCTGTTTACTCGAATGACCGCTTCATATGAACGACCTATATCTTTTGGATCGATTGGAAGATATGGAACTGCCCAAGTGAAATCATCTACATTCTTACCTGCTGCTTTGGCATCTTTCTCCAAATGTTCAAAGCCCTTCTTGATTGCATCTTGATGCGAACCACTAAATGCTGTGAATACCAAATCCCCACCATATGGATGGCGCTCTGGCACTCTCAATTGATTTGCATATTCGACGGTGCGGCGGATCTCATCGATATTCGAAAAATCAATCTGCGGATCGATGCCATGGCTAAATAAATTAAGTCCCAACGTCACCAAACACACATTTCCAGTGCGTTCACCATTGCCAAATAGGGTTCCCTCGATGCGATCTGCACCAGCTAAATAGCCAAGTTCTGCCGCTGCAACACCGGTGCCTCGATCATTATGCGGATGTAGTGAGAGCACAATCGAGTCTCTTCGATCTAAATTACGGCTCATCCATTCAATTGAATCTGCATACACATTCGGAGTCGCCATCTCGACGGTAGCGGGAAGATTAATGATGCTCTTCCAAGATGGTGTCGGCTGCCAAATCGCGTTTACAGCATTGCAAACCTCTAGTGCAAACTCCAATTCCGTACCGGTATAGGACTCTGGCGAATATTCAAATGAGACATTAGTACCTTTAACTGAATCGACCAATTGCAAACAAAGTTCTGCGCCATCGGTAGCGATCTTTTTAATTCCCGATTTATCTAACCCAAATACCACTCGTCGCTGGAGAGTAGAAGTTGAGTTATAAAGGTGAACAATCGCATTCTTGGCGCCTTTGATTGACTCGAAGGTTCGCCTGATCAAAGGTTCGCGTGCTTGAGTTAGAACTTGAATTATCACATCATCGGGAATCAATCCCTCTTCAATAATCTTTCTTACGAAGTCGAAATCAGTTTGCGATGCAGATGGGAATCCAACTTCAATCTCCTTGTAACCCATCTTTACAAGCAAGTTGAACATCGCGAGTTTTCGCGGAGTATCCATTGGATCAATAAGCGCTTGGTTGCCATCTCGAAGATCGACGCTCGCCCACTTTGGAGCTTTCGTCATCTGCTTATGTGGCCAAGTTCGATCTTTCAATCCTTCTGGACCGAGTGGCATGAATGGCGAATATCGGCCAACTGGCATCTTGCTCATGTTTTGATTCGGGAAATTCATTTTTACTAACTCCTGTGTGTCTGCCTTGGGTTTTTATTTTTACCGGCAATGCAAAACACACCGCGACGGGAAAGGCCGGTTAGTTGGCCCCGCCACGGCAGCTAAGTAGGAGTACCTGTAATTGGCTGCTCATGATGTGGTTAAGTTTATTTATAGAACTGGTAAATGTCTATCCAGCTCGAATGCAGAGACTTGGCGCGCATATTCAGCCCACTCCGCCTTCTTATTTCGCAATACATAATCAAAGACATGCTCACCTAAAGTTTCTTGAACCAATTGGCTCTTCTCCATAATTGCAGTTGCTTCATTTAGATTCTGAGGCATAACGGTTGCTGGATAGTTATCGGGAAGTTCCAATTCCTTGGCAATGCCATCAAGTCCAGCAGAGATCATTACCGCAAATGCTAAATAGGGATTGCATGCTGAATCCGGCGCTCGGAATTCAATCCTGGTTGAGTTCTCTTTCTTAGGTTTAAACATCGGAATTTGAATCAGAGAGCGGCGATTAGATGGACCCCAATTGATCAAATTTGGAGCTTCTCCACCACCATGCAAGCGCTTATAAGAATTTACCCATTGATTGGTAACTGCGGTGATCTCTGGCGCATGCTTCAGGATTCCTGCCACAAATGAGCGACCAATTTTCGATAAGTTATATGGAAGTCCACCGTCATAAAAAGCATTTACTTGATCGTCTTTTAGATCTTTGAAAAGTGAGACATGCGTATGCATCGCCGAACCTGGATACTCAGTAAAAGGCTTTGGCATAAATGACGCATAGAAGCCCTGTTCGAGCGCAACCTCTTTTACAACATGTCGGAATGTCATGATGTTATCTGCAGTAGAAAGCGCATCGGCATAACGAAGATCGATCTCCTGTTGACCTGGCGCACCTTCATGATGGCTAAATTCAACAGATACTCCCATCGCTTCTAACATAGTGATTGCCGCACGACGGAAATCATGCCCAATCATGTTTGGCGTATGATCAAAATAACCAGCGTAATCAACTGGTTCTGGTGCCTTACCTTTCTGCGGAGGCTCTTTAAATAAGAAGAATTCAATCTCCGGATGTATATAAGCGGTGTAACCCATTTTGGATGCTTTATCCAAAGTCCGGCGCAGCACTTGTCGTGGATCAGATGGAGATGGTGAACCATCTGGCATCACAATGTCACAGAACATTCGAGCTGCACCTGGCGATTCAGTGCGCCAAGGTAATATCGAAAATGTATTTGGATCTGGCTTTGCCAACATATCTGATTCAGTTTGGCGGGCATAGCCTTCGATTGATGAACCGTCGAATCCAATTCCCTCTTCAAAGGCTGCTTCAAGTTCAGCTGGAGAGATCGCAACAGATTTTAAGAATCCAAGTACATCCGTAAACCAGAGTCTGACGAAACGAATATTTCGCTCTTCAACTGTGCGCATCACGAATTCGATTTGGCGATTATCAACTTGGGAAGTCATATCGCTACCCTACGAAATTAATGTTTCATCCGTGTTAAACGGCGTTATTTATTAGCGCTCTCTCCAGCGTGAAGTTATAGGTAAACGGCGATCCTTACCGAATGCGCGGGCTGAAATTTTGGTTCCTGGCGGATATTGGCGCCTCTTATATTCCGCCCTATCGACCATAGTAATTACACGATTGACCAAGTCATGACTAAATCCACCAGCAATTAAAGATGCGGCGCCCTCATCTCCATCGACATATCGAACCAACAATTGATCTAGCAATAAATAATCTGGAAGTGAATCGGTATCTCTCTGATCTGGACGTAGCTCTGCGGAAGGCTCTTTATCAATCGAATTAACTGGTATAGGTGGGGTCTGGTCTAAATAAATCGCCAATTCATTTCGCCAGCGGGCGAGCTGCCAGACTTGAGTTTTATAAATATCTTTAATTGGTGCGAAGCCGCCAACTGCATCACCATAAAGCGTGGAGTAACCGACTGCGAGCTCTGATTTATTGCCGGTGGCTAAGACTAGGTGGCCTTCTTGATTTGAGATTCCCATCAAAGTAGTTCCGCGCACGCGCGCTTGCACATTCTCTTCGGCGAGGCCAGTCAATTCAAGGTTACTTACAAATTCATGAACCATGGTCTCAATAGGAACGATTCTAAATTTGAGTCCAGTGCGATGAGCTAAATCTTCTGCATCAGAGATTGAATGTTCGGATGAATATTTACTTGGAAGGGCAATACCGTGAACATTCTCTGGACCTAGAGCATCCACTGCTATCGATGCAACCAATGCGGAATCAATTCCACCTGAAAGTCCTAGTACAACAGATTTGAAACCATTCTTCTTAACATAGTCTCGAAGGCCGCACTTTAGAGCCTCCCAAATCTCAGCTAAATCATCTTTACGTGAGGCGATGCCGCCATGCATAACTCCTTCAAAGTTTTGACTCTCATCCGTGATGATCACATCTGGTGCTGAAGTTCGAAGCGGCAGATTCAAATCATGAATTGCCAATTGATCCTCGAATTGCTTGGTGCGCATCAATAGTTCACCGCTTGAATCAACCAGAATCGAATCGCCGTCAAAAACCAGATCATCTTGAGCGCCAGTCATATTTACATATGCCAAAGCCGATGAGAATTCGCGAGCGCGCTTTTGCACCAATTCAAGGCGCAGGTCATCTTTATTACGTTCATATGGGGAGCCATTTGGTACGACTACGAGCGCGACTTTACGATCTGCCAACTCTGCAACTGGACCTCTGCTCTGCCAAATGTCCTCGCAGATTGCAAGCCCTACATCTACTCCATTTATCCGTACCACCAAGCTCTTCTCACCGGGTACGAAATTTCGGAATTCATCGAATACTCCGTAATTAGGTAGATGATGCTTTATGTATCTAGCTTTTATTTCTCCATTGTGAATGATGGCAACTGCATTCTGTGGCGCACCAATTGGTTGGCCCAATCGATCAGTGGCCCCATCAATCTGATCTAGGTAGCCGACCACCATTACCAAATTGCCGAATCCGCTACTTGCTACACGCTTTGCCAATTCTGAGATAGCTATTCGACTAGCATTTCTAAATGATTGGCGAAGCGCCAAATCTTCGACGGGATAACCAGTAAGTACCATCTCTGGGAAAATTAAAAGTTGCACACCTGCTTTATGCGCTAAGGCAGCTTGAGTCGCAATTAAATCTGCATTCGCTTCGATATCGCCAACGGTTGGGTTGACTTGAGCGAGCGCGATACGAAGATTGCCGGTACTCATAATTCAAGGTTACTATTAGAGT
>CAYFJY010000004.1:0-3314 GCA_964343665.1 uncultured Actinomycetes bacterium
CAAAATCTAAATCAATATCGGGCATCGAGATACGTTCTGGATTTAAGAAGCGCTCAAAAAGTAATCCATGCTCGATTGGATCCAATCCAGTTATTCCAAGTGCATAAGCAACAAGCGATCCTGCAGCAGAGCCTCGACCAGGGCCTACACGGATGCCAGTTCGTTTTGCATGCCCAACTAGGTCAGCCACAACTAAGAAGTACCCAGGGAAACCCATCTTCTTCATTACATCTAATTCGAAGCGCAACCGTTCTTTATATTCATCTGGAACTTTTCCGTTGAAAACTCTACTTAGTCCTGCCTCTGCTTCCTTTACCAACCAGGAATCTTCGCTCTCACCTTCTGGAACCGAGAATTTTGGTAGCAAGTTCTCGCCTTCGCGCATCTTAAAATCAACGCGTTCTGCAATTAGCAATGTGTTATCACAGGCATCTGGAAGATCTTTGAATAGTTGGCGCATCTCTGCGGGGCTCTTCAAATAGAACTCTTCGCCTTCGAATTTAAACCGTTTTGGATCTGCGAGAATCGAACCTGATTGCACACACAACAGAACCTCATGAGCTTTGGCATCTTCTTTATAGGTGTAGTGCAGATCGTTGGTGGCAAGAAGTGGAATATCTAATTCTTTCGCGATTCTTAATAAATCCGCTTTCACTCTATTTTCAACTTCTATATCGTGATTCATTATCTCTACAAAATAATTATCTTTACCGAAGATATCGCGGAAATCTGCTGCCGCCTTTAACGCCTCTTTATAGTTACCGGTTCGAAGACGAGTGGAAACCTCTCCACCGACGCAACCTGTGGTGCCAATGATTCCCTTTGAGAATTTACTCAATAAATCTCTATCGATTCGTGGCTTGTAATAGAAACCTTCTAATGAAGCAAGCGAGGCTAGACGGTAGAGATTTGCCAGTCCCTCATTGTTCTCAGCTAGAAGTGTCATATGTGTATATGCACCACTTCCGGATACATCGTCTTCTCCGCCTTCGGCCCATTGAACCCGTCGTTTATCGAATCGAGATTCAGGTGCAACATAAGCCTCTAAGCCAATAATTGGTTTTACACCAACGCTCTTAGCTTGTTTGTAAAAATCGAAAGCACCAAATAGATTGCCATGATCTGTCATAGCAATAGCAGGCATGTCTTGCGCCGCTACCTCTTTTACTAGATCGGCAACTCTAGCGGCTCCATCGAGCATGGAATATTCAGTGTGAACATGGAGATGCGCAAAAGATTTTTCGTTCACGGAGCGCAGATTAGTCTTACGGCAAGACTGCGCCACTTAGGCGCGAGAGCGAGTCAGTTAAATCACGAGGATAAGCGGCAGTTACCGAGATTGGGATGCCTGAGATTGGATGGGTAAATTCCAGGGCTTGCGCATGAAGCCAAGGGCGATTTACGCCAATTTCAGAGGCAAGATTTGGATCTGCTCCATATGTTAAATCGCCAACTAATGGGTGACGTATCGCAGACATATGTACGCGGATTTGGTGTGTTCTGCCAGTCTCAAGTTCAACTTTTAGTAGAGAGACTGAGCGATGATACTCGATGACTTCATAATGAGTAACGCTTGGTTTTCCATTTAATACCACTGCCATTTTGTAATCTTCTTTTGGGTGTCTATCAATTGGTGCATCGATAGTTCCAATCGCAGGTTCTAGGTGACCTTGAGCGAGTGCATGGTAGACCTTTTTGATCTCACGATTTCGGAACATATCCTTTAATTTCAAATATGCATCATCAGTTTTGGCAACCATCATTAAACCGCTTGTACCAACGTCTAATCGTTGCACAATTCCTTGGCGCTCTGCTGGGCCACATGAGGTAATTGGAATTCCTGCCGCAACAAGCGCACCGATTACTGTAGGTCCATTCCAACCTGGACTTGGATGAGCGGCACATCCAACTGGCTTATTTACGATGACTAAATCTGTATCTTGATAAACAATCTCTAAATCTTCAAGCGGAGTTGGAGGAATCGCTTCTCCACTTGGAGGCTCTGGAAGTAGGATCGAAATGGTTTGATCTTTCTCGACACGATCAGATTTATTTAGAACTCGATGGCCCAATTTAACTTCTTCTGCCTCTAGCAATTTGACGATAACACTTCGCGATAATCCAAGGACCCGAGCTAATGCGCTATCAATTCGTTCGTTATCCAATCCCTCAGGAATCACTACTGTGCGAATTTCACGCGTCACGACGCACCTGAGTATTTTGCTGAATAGGAGCTATATTTTTCAACGAAAGTATGCAAGCCAAAGATGCAGCGATGACAATTGCTGTGTCCGCCAAGTTGAAGTTTGGCCAATTCGGGAGCATCAGCCAATCCGTCACAGGGCCTCTTAATAACCTAGGTTCATTAAATGCTCGGTCAGTTAGGTTTCCAAGGGCACCGCCTAAAACCAGTGCAAATACCGTTGCCCAACCTTTACTTGTTAGAAAGGGTGCGTAATAAACGACAAGGCAACAAGCGGCAATTGCAAAAATCCCAAGCGCAATGCCTCCATTCTTCGCACCTAAACCAAATGCGGCGCCGGTGTTATAAGTTAATTGCAATTGAAGAAACGAACCGATGACTTTAACTGTTCTTCCAGGTAGCGCATGAAGTGCCCACTGCTTAGTTAGGTAATCGATTAACCAAACTAACCAAGCGCCTGCGAAAATAAATTTCCAGAGCTTTGTACGAACTCTCTGATTAACGACGCTCTTCCTTCTGCTTGCAGGACATGCAGAGTGTCGCGCGAGGGAAAACTTCTAGACGTGCCTTACCTATTTGGCTTCCGCATACTTCACAGACTCCGTATGTCTTATTATCGATTCTTTCGATCGCACGTTCAGTTTGGATAACCATGTCGCGTGCATTTATTAATAGAGACATCTCATGTTCGCGCTCGAAGGTCTTATTGCCAGCATCTGCTTGATCATCGCCAGCACCTTCTCCGCTATCTTGAATCAAGGAATCCATCTCTGATTCCACCTTTGTAAGATCGGCGCGTAAACGCTCAAGTTCTTTTGCGAGCGCGCTTCGCATCACCTTTAACTCAGTAGCTGTCCAAGATTCATTATCTTCAATAACAAGCGGTGCAGGCGCAGCTTTCAATGGCTTCAAATGTGTCTGCTTACCGCTCTTCTTTGGTGGTGGCGGAGGAGGCATCATCAAACGTTTCTCCTCAACAATAGCCTCTGCAATTTGAGTAGAAGCCATCGCTACTTGAACTGTTTGATTCTTTGTATCAACTTTTAAAGTGGCCTTTGATCCTGCAATAGCAGAGGTCTTAATATTTGAATCTTGCTTCTTAACAGGTTTA
>CAYFJY010000004.1:3414-9320 GCA_964343665.1 uncultured Actinomycetes bacterium
CTGGTTTAACTGGCGCTTTCTTAGCAACTTTCTTGGCTGCAGGTTTCGCTACCGGTTTTGAAGATTTCTTAACTGGCTTCTTCGGGGCAGCTTTACTGGTCGCCTTTTTTGCAGGCTTCTTCGCCGTTTTTTTAGATGCTTTACTTGCAATCTTCTTCGCTAGTTTTTTTAGAGCCATGAGGGGCGAAACTTTAATTTATCGGACACCTGATAAGCCAATTAGGCTCGCGATAGACGCTTGAATTAGAATCGCCAAATGACCGGATATCGCGCAATACCGGCCTCGATTGATCTACCGAAGATGGAGCACGAGGTCCTCTCATTTTGGGAGCGAAATGCGATCTTCCATCAAAGTGTTAAAGCCCATGAAGGCCAAAGCTCCTGGACATTTTACGAAGGTCCACCAACTGCAAATGGAATGCCTGGAACACACCATATTGAAGCTAGAGTCTTTAAGGATGTTTTCCCACGTTATCAAACTATGAAGGGCCACCAAGTAGTTCGTAAAGCTGGTTGGGATTGCCACGGCTTACCCGTTGAAATTGCAGTAGAGAAGGAACTTGGATTCTCAGGCAAAGGCGATATCGAGAAATTTGGCATCGCGGAATTTAATGCGAAGTGCAAAGAGTCTGTTCAGCGCCACGTAAATGCCTTTACTACCATGACGAATCGCATGGGTTTCTGGGTAGATTTCGATGAAGCTTATTGGACGATGTCACCTGAATATGTTGAATCAGTTTGGTGGTCGCTTAAAGAGGTTTGGAAAAAGGGCTTATTGGTTCAGGATCACCGAGTTGCACCTTACTGCCCTCGTTGCGGCACGGGATTATCAGATCATGAGCTTTCGCAAGGTTATGAGACAGTAACTGATCCATCTGTTTATGTCCGCTTCCCCGTTACAAGTGGTGAGCTAAAAGATTTGAATGCATCCCTCTTGGTTTGGACCACTACCCCATGGACCCTGATCTCCAATACTGCGGTGGCGGTAAATGCAGAGGTTGATTATGTTGCCGTCAAAGTCACCAAAGAAGATGCATCCGAAGTTCTTGTAGTTGCAGATGCACTTCAATCTAAATTAGATGGCGAGATTGAGATTTTAAAGCGCTATAAGGGTAAAGATTTAGAGCGCATCACTTATCAAGCTCCATTTAGGGTGGTCGATATACCGAATGCTCATTTCATTGTCTTAGCTGATTATGTTACGACTGAAGATGGCTCTGGACTTGTACACCAAGCTCCGGCTTTTGGTGCAGATGATCTACGCATCTGCCGCGCATATAACTTACCAACCGTAAATCCTGTTCTGCCTGATGGGCATTTTGAAAATGGTTTAGATCTAGTTGGCGGTCTCTTCTTTAAAGAAGCAGATAAGCCCATCGTCAGGAACTTAAAAGAGCGCGCACTTCTATACAAGCACCAGCCATACGAACATCAATATCCGCATTGCTGGCGCTGCCACACTGCACTTATTTATTATGCACAACCATCTTGGTATATCCGCACTACCTCGATAAAAGATGCGCTTATCCGTGAGAATCAGAGAACTGATTGGCATCCAGAAACTATCAAGAACGGTCGTTACGGAGATTGGTTAAATAACAATATCGATTGGGCTCTTTCAAGAAATCGATATTGGGGCACTCCACTACCTATCTGGCGCTGCGAAAATAAACATGAGATTGCAATTGGTTCACTAAAAGAATTAGGTGAATTAGCTGGAAAAGAACTTTCAAAATTGGATCCACACCGTCCATTTGTAGATGATATCCATTTCCCTTGCGCAGAGTGTGGCGACCAAATGGATCGAGTCCCAGAAGTAATCGATTGTTGGTACGACTCTGGTGCAATGCCATTTGCTCAATGGGGCTACCCACATAAACCTGGATCTGAAGAGAAATTTAAAAATTCTTACCCAGCCGATTTCATATGTGAAGCAATCGATCAAACTCGTGGCTGGTTCTACACATTGATGACCATCGGAACCTTGGTGTTCGATCAATCCTCTTACAAGACAGTTCTCTGTTTAGGTCATATCTTGGATAAAGATGGCAGAAAGATGTCAAAGCATCTTGGAAATGTCTTAGAGCCGATGGCTTTAATGGATCAGCATGGCGCAGATGCTGTTCGATGGTTCATGTTGGCAGCGGGCTCACCTTGGGCAGCGCGTCGAGTTGGCCATGATGCTATTCAAGAGGTGGTTCGTAAAACTTTATTGACTTACTGGAACACAATCTCTTTCATGTCGCTCTATGCGCGAGCATCTAATTTTGATCTGACTAATATTCCAGCTCAAGCTTCTCGACCGATCATGGATCGATGGATACTCTCAGAGTTACAATTATTAATTGAAGGCGTAGATGCAGCATATTCTGATTTTGATTCTCAAACTGCCGGAAGATTGCTCTCTACATTCATTGATGATTTATCAAATTGGTATGTGCGACGCAGTCGCAGACGCTTCTGGGATGGAGACCCAGCGGCACTTGCAACTCTGCACGAATGCATCAAAGTCTTAACCCAATTAATGACACCGATGGTTCCATTTATCACCGAGCATGTTTGGCAAGAGTTGATCAAGCCAGTCGAATCAGTCGCTGCCACCTCAATTCATTTAACTTCTTGGCCAGAGGTAAATAATGCTTTAATTGATAAGACTCTTCGTGAACAAGTTGCACTTACAAGACGCATCGTCGAACTAGGTCGCGCTGCGCGCGCTGAATCCTCAGTGAAGATTCGCCAACCTCTTGGACGTGCGTTAATCGCAGCTAACGGTTGGGCTAATTTGCCGTCAGATATGAGAGATCAGATCGCAGATGAATTAAATGTTATAGAACTTGAAGATATTGCAAATGCTTCGGGCGATCTAGTAAGTGTCAGCATTAAAGCCAACTTCAGAACTTTAGGTTCGAAATATGGTGGCGCAGTTCAAGAGGTTGCAAAAATGATCGCAGCAGCAGATGCCGCACCCTTGGTTTCCGAGGTAAGAATTAAAGGCAGTGCGAAATTAGATCAGTATGAAATCACCGTGGATGATTTAGTCATTACAGAACAACCAAAGAGCGGCTGGTCTGTCTCAAGCAATAACGGCGAATCAGTGGCCCTTGATCTAACTTTGACCCCAGCTCTAATTAATGCAGGACATGTGCGTGAGGTAATCCGCGCCCTTCAAGAAGGAAGAAAGAGCGCAGGCTTTGATATCTCAGATCGCATCATTGTGACTTGGAATGGAAACTCTGAAGTTGCACCTGCGGTAAGTGAGGCAATCGAACATATCTCTAGAGAGGTTCTAGCCATAGAGATCAAGCAAGATTCTTCGCTACTTTGCGATACGGAACTTGGTTTCACCTTCAATCTTGCTAAGGCTTAAGACCCAACTTTTATTTAACTTCTAGAAATTCTAAATGATTTATCTGAAAGATGTATCTATAGGTAATAGAGCGCTATAGATTGCAGAATTTGAACTGCGAAGAAGAGCACTATAAACGAAAGATCAAGCGCTACTCCACCTAGCCGAAGTGGCGGAATGAACCTGCGAAAGAATTTAATTGGTGGATCCGTAAAGGTATAAACGCTCTCAGCGAACCAGAGCATCAATCCCTTTGGACTCCAGCTAGGTTTAAACATTCGTACATAGTCAAGAATTAGCCTTGCAAATAGCGCAAAGATGAAAACTTGGAGGAAACGCGCAATCCAAATACCAAGCATTAATCAGCTCTGATTGAAGAAACTGGCCTCAGCAGCTGCAGTTTTGACCTCAGATGAGACAGTTACATTCGCAGGTGAGAGGAGGAATACTTTCGAAGTTACCTTCTCTAGTTTTCCGTGATGGCCAAATACCAAACCACTTGCAAAATCAACGAGTCTCTTCAATTCTTCATCACTCATATCGGTCAAATTCATAAGGACTGTATGTCCCTCGCGATATCGCTCTCCGATTAAACGTGCATCGTTGTATGAACGAGGATTTACAGTGAAGATCTGATTTGAGGCAGGAGCTTCAACAGCCGTCGCAGTTGGTGTTGGTTGTACGCTTGCAAAGCTGCGACCTTCACGAACACGAATTCGTGGCGACTCTACTTCTTGACTGACTTCACTGCTCTCGAGGTCATCTGTTAGACCGAGAAAATTTCCAAGTTTTTTTAGGCTAGACATAGGGACAATTTTAGGTAAATCACGAACGCGAACCGAGTATTGAAGAGCCAAGTCGGATATGTGTCGCACCATGCTCGATGGCCTCTTGATAATCCCCGCTCATGCCCGCCGATAAATATGGGGAATTTGGATAATTTAATTTGAACCCTTGATGGATTTTCCCAAGACGTTCAAAAGCGTCTTTTGGCTCTTCACCAAGTGGAGCTACAGCCATCAGACCTTGTAACTTTAAATTTCTGCTATTTAATATCGCGTCGGCAATCACATTTATCTCACTCTGAGCAGCTCCTCCACGATGTTGGTTGCCATTTTGGCTATCCAGCGAGACCTGAATAAAAACCTCAAGTGATTTTGTGGTTGCCTTATCAATCAATTCAACATATCTAGTTGTATCAATGGTTTGAATTACCTGCGCCCAATTACATATTGATTTCAGCTTATTGCTCTGAAGTTGACCCTGGAAATGCCACTTTCCAGGAGTGAAAGGAGCTTTCTCTCTTCCCTCTTGGTCGCGATTCTCACCAAATTCAAAAACCCCCAATTCATGGAGTAATTGGACATCGCTAGAGGGGAAAGTCTTTGTTACTACTATTAAGTGAACGCCTTCTGGAATACTCTCTTTAACTTTCGCAAGATTTTTTGCTAATTCCTTTTTTCGTTCTTGCCTAATTAAATCTGTATCTATCGCCATATGACACCTGCCTGCCTACCGGTAATCCCATCCCTGCGATAAGAGAAAGTATTTTTATCTTCGAGAACACAACTAGATAGATCCATCAAAACCGTATCTTTCAGATCCACCTTTAGACCCGCGGCCAAATCCAAAGTAAATTTACCGGTACGAGAACTGGAATCAGCGCTAGGGTATTTGCTAACTACCTCTGTAAAGATTTCCTCGGAAACCTCATAGCAATTACCGCAAATATTCGGACCAATATATGAATGGATTATTTCTGCCCCTAAATCGCGCATTGCATTTATTGTCTTTCTAGCGATTCCATTCATCAAACCTTTACGACCTACATGCACTGCGGCAACTGCAACATCTGACTTCAAAAGCAATGGAATGCAATCTGCAACCATTACAGCCACTGCCAATCTTCGATGAGTAGTTATTAATGCATCACAAGTAGGTTTTGCTTTGTTATCCTCAACTAAAACGACAGTGTCGCCATGAACTTGTTCCATGAAGACAATGGGCATTTCGATCTGACTCTCCAGTATGGCGCGATTAGTAGCTACATCAAAAGGGTCATCGCCAACATGTAAGCCTAAATTGGCAGAATCAAACGGAACTTTACTTACCCCACCTAATCGGTTGGTAAATATAAAAGGCATGAAACTATTTCATGAAATCAGGAACGTCGATCTCATCCTCTGCAACTAACTCTTCAAAAGAGATTCGGCGACGCGGGGTTTCACCGGTAATTTCCATGGCAATCTTCAAAGGATCATTCTCGACTACGGGATCCGCCTGACCTGAGATCTCGCTTGCAGTAATTGTTGGACGATGAATCTTCTTCGGTTCTCCCCCATCAAAACCTGCAGCAATTACCGTAATTCGAACTTCATCGCCCAATGCATCATCAATGACTGTTCCAAATATGAATTTAGAATCTGGATGAGCTGCATCTTGAACTAATTGACATGCCTCATGAATTTCAAATAAACCAAGGTCGCTTCCGCCGGCAACAGATAACAATATTCCCATCGCCCCATCGATAGATGCTTCGAGTAGCGGAGAAGAGATAGCA
>CAYFJY010000004.1:9330-9606 GCA_964343665.1 uncultured Actinomycetes bacterium
CACGATTCTCTCCGCGTGCAGAACCAATACCCATATGAGCTGCACCTGCACCAGTCATCACCGCTTTAACATCTGCGAAGTCAAGATTGATTAGACCAGGTTGTGTAATCAATTCAGTAATTCCTTGTACACCAGATAGCAAAACTGCATCAGCGCTCTTAAATGCATCAATGGCGCTAATTGTGCGATCAGAAATCGCAAGAAGACGATCGTTTGGAATGACGATTAAAGTATCAACTTCGGAACGGAGCGCTTCGATTCCGGAATCTGCTTGAG
>CAYFJY010000004.1:9616-24498 GCA_964343665.1 uncultured Actinomycetes bacterium
CGCCAAGTCCGCGAGTAATTTTTCTTCCGATATCTAGTTTTACATCAGCATCGCTCATTAATAATTGTTGTGAGTCAGTATTGACTGCAATGAACTCAACACCCTTGAGACCTGCTTCGATCATGCGATTAATTGCGTTAACTCCGCCGCCACCAATTCCGACAACTTTGATGACTGCTAAATAATTCTGCGGTGCCGCCATGATCTCCCTCTTATATAAACCTTCACCTAAACCTCTAGTAAAGGGTTACAACTCGTACCGATTAGGTGGCGGAAAATTAGGGGTAAAGGGGTGACTATTCAATTACCGACACTCACTAAATAAATTTAATTTTTAATTAAAAAGATTATTTAACGGAAGGTTTTGTTGGATCCGTTAAATCCATGGAAGTAATTTTTTTATTCTCTGGAAGGGCCAAAATCGCCTTAAAAATCTTGATTTTCAAAGTGATATCTCTATCGCTACCCCATGAAATTGATAACCCATTCTTAAGAGCAATCTCATAACTTCTCGATTTGCTCTGCCCGGTAGTTGAAATACTGGCTATCCGTTTAGCGAAATCCTGAGGCAATTTTTGAAGAAACTGCACCGCAGCCACTCTCGCTGCAAAGTTGGACGCATCAATTGTTACCAAATCCTTCGAAACGACAATAGGCGAGGTGAAAATCACTCCAGCTTTATCTAGGTATTTATCGCCTGAAATTGCAATCGGGGTGCGAGCCTTCAGGTTTATAGCGACCTTTCGGGTCAGCCAATTGCGAGAGATATCTACGCTCTCAATCCAATTGATACCAGCTAAAGCGAGATTATTGGAAATCTTTCGCGGCTCAACACGGGCTAATTTCTCGCCTCTTTTAATATCTGAAATTTGAAGCACTTGTGTAGTTATCTCATTTGTTGGCGAACCTGTAACTGAAATATCTTGCACAGTAAAGATATTCGTCCATCCAAGAATGTAAGCAAGAGTTGAGATAAGAAAAACGATGACGCCAATTAGAAGCTCTTTTTTATGGATTTGAATGCCGGTTGATTTATTTGCCATGGATTTTATTGAGCTCATCCAAAATCAATGGGCCAAGTGAACTCACATCTCCAGCCCCCAAAGTGATTATTACATCGCCAGCTTTCGCCTCTTGCGCTACCGCTTCAGTTACAGCCAGGAAATTCGGTTCGAATTTTGCATGCTTTAATTTCTTTGCGATATTCGCACTGCTTACCCCGCTAATAGGTTGCTCATTTGCGGCATAAACTTCAAGAAGCCAAATTGAATCTGCCATTGAGAGACTTTCAGCAAATTGATCAATAAATGCCTTGGTACGCGAGTATCTGTGCGGTTGGAAAATAACCAATATTCTTCCACCACCGGCGTAACGCTTTGCCGCTTCTAAAGTCACTTTTATCTCAGTAGGATGATGGCCGTAATCATCAATTACCCGAATCCCATTAACTGTTCCCTTTAATTCAAAACGGCGACCAGCCCCGTGGAATTTAATTAATCCATCAATGAGAGCAGTCGGAGTTAGACCAAGTTCTAAACCAACCGCTAATACCGCAGCGGCATTAAGTAAATTATGCTCGCCCGGCACTGATAGCTCTAAAACACCGACTTTCGCGCCCTTCCAAAGTACTCGAGCGCTACCTCCGCCAGCAGTTAGATTAATCTGGTCAATTCGAAGATCTGAACCGTCGCGCTTTCCATAACTAATAATTGGAACTTTGGCGCTCTTTGCAACTGCAATAGCGCCTTCATCATCCGCGCAATAGACCAAGAATCCTGTTATGGTCTTTACGAAATCATTGAAGGCTTCAAATACCTCTGCTTCAGATTTAAAGTGATCTACGTGATCCCACTCGACATTAGTAATAATTGCAACATGTGGATGGTATGCAACAAACGAACCATCTGATTCATCTGCTTCGGCGATAAAATATTTACCACTTCCACGATGGGCATTCGATCCAGATGATTTCAAAACGCCACCGATAGCAAAAGATGGATCAGCACCGGCGCTCTGTAATGCAACTGTAGCCATCGAAGAGGTAGTGGTCTTTCCATGGGTGCCAGCTACCGCGATGGAAGTTGATTCTGACATCAATAAAGCTAGCGAGCTTGCACGTGTTATTTCGTGAATTCCTAATTCTTTAGCAGCTACTCGCTCAGGATTATCGATCTTTACGGCATTTGAGAAAACGATCAAATTGGCACCAACTATATTTTCTTTTCGGTGGCCGATAAATATTTTTGCACCTAGAGCTCTTAGAGCTTCAAGGACTGATGAATCTGAAGCATCTGAACCTGAAACCTCAATTCCATGAGATATGGCTATGCGGGCTATTCCACTCATGCCAGACCCGCCGATTCCAATAAAGTGAATGTGTTTGCCCTTTAATTCACTTAACTTCATCAAATCACTCGTCCAATACATTCCGCAATCTGTTCCGCTGCATTCAATGAAGTTCCGAGCGCAGATTCACTAACCTTATTTGAATTATTTATCAATCTGTCGAGATTTTTTCTAAGCCAATCTGCCGTGAAATCACTCTGTTCGATAATCTCAGCCCGATGCGACTTGACCAGTTCATCTGCATTTAGCGCCTGCTCCCCATTTCCAATTGGAAGCGGTACAAAGAGCGCATACTTTCCAAGAGCTGCAAATTCAGAAGTCGCAATTGCGCCGCTTCGAGAAATTACTAAATCTGCTGCGAGAAGCGCAGAAGCCATGTCTTCAATATATGCAACGGGACGATAATTCGCACTCGGCTCTGGCAACACATTCTCTTTGCCAATTGAATGAAGCACAGTGCAATTATCGAAATGCATCTCAGAAATAACCTTATTTATCGCCTGAGACCCGCTTGATCCACCAAGGATCAGAATGAACTTACCTTCTATTCCTAATTTCTTCTTTGCATTTGCTCTAGCTCTCGCCCAATCTAGCTCTGCTTCTTGTGCTGCTTTAACAATTTGATCGCGAAGTGGATTCCCGACAATCCTCGCACTGCGTAGCTCTTTTGCTGCGACTGGATAGGCTACGGCTATCTCATCTGTAAAGATGGAGCCAAGTTTGTTGGCTAGGCCAACTTTGGCATTCTGTTCATGAATGACAATTGGTTTACGCAAAATCACGGCTGCAATATATGCAGAGCCAGATACATATCCACCAAAGCCAACCACTACATCAAAAGGCTTAACAATTGAAATGGTTTTTGAAATCGCATTTAATAATTTAAATGGGAAAAGGAGCGTACTTAAATTTAATTCCCTTGGTGCGGTCACTTTTGGAATTAAGAATAATTTTCCGCCTCTTTCAGGAATCAAAGTTACTTCTAAGCCATTTTTAGTCCCTAAGAATGCGATTTCATCACCAGGATTTTTAGCTCGCCATTTCTCGCTACTTGCCCAGGCTGGCTCGATATGTCCAGCAGTTCCGCCACCAGCAAAGAGAATGCGATTCACATCGGCTCCTTGATCTGTTTTACCGAATTCCGTGATGGAGTTCTTGGCCATTTAGTATTTATCTGCGAAGACAATTCTGGATTACGAAGCGCAATTCCTGCCACAAAGCCAAGCGCTCCCACTAAAGCTAATAAAGATGAACCACCGTATGAGATGAGCGGCAATGTAACTCCGACAACCGGTATCAAGCTGGTAGCTGAAGCTAAATTAATAAGGGATTGAATTGCTATCCATAAACCGATTCCAAGACCAACATAGCGGCTAAATTCATCTTTTGCTGAAAGTGCGATCTTGAATATTGATATCACTAAAATACTTAAAGCAATCAAAACACCTAAAGTGCCTATTAATCCCATCTCTTCACCGATCACTGCAAAGATGAAGTCAGTATGCGCTTCAGCGAGATTGCCCCACTTCTGTTTACTTGCGCCAAGCCCTGCACCGAAGAGACCACCACTTGCAAGCGCCATCAAACTATGTGCAGGTTGCCATCCAGCATTTTTATAAATTCCTTCTTTGAACGGGTGTATGAAAGCTGTGAAACGTGCAATGCGATATGGCTGGACTGCTACAAGAGCTGCTACCCCCGCCAAACCTCCTGCCAAAATCAAAGTAAGTTGAGAAGTTCCTGCACCAGATAAATAGAGCATGGCAGCCAGAATCAAACCAATTACTACGGCAGAACCTAGATCTCCTCCTACTAAAACAATTGCAAGAACTGAAGAGAAGCCAGCAAGCAATACTTTGAAGAGCAATTTAATATCTTTGATGGTTCTCTCGATGATGATTGCGGACCATAGAATCAAGTTTAATTTGGCAAATTCACTCGGTTGAAAATCAATAGGTCCGAATGAAATCCAGTTTCTGTTTCCGTTGATGGTTTGACCAAATGGGATCAATAACATCATCATGAATAATGCGATTAATATTCCCTTTTTTGCTATCTTTCTTACCGAAGTTATTGGGAATTGAGACACCATCCAAGCTACTACTAGAGACAAGAAAGTTAGCAAAATCTGTCTGGCACTAATGGCAAAAGATGATCCACTCTCAGTTAAACCAGTTACTTGTGCTGCAGAAAAAACCATCACATTGCCAAAGAATATTATTCCAAGCGATGTGGCTATAAAGGTATAGAAAGTGGTCTTTGGATTTTTAAACATTTAAATAAACTTCTTTACTGCTTGGACAAATTGGTCGCCTCGATCTGAGTAATTCTTAAATTGATCCATAGAAGCGCATGCAGGCGCCATCAAAACCGTATCTCCGGGCTCTGCCAATTCTCTGGCTTTTTTGACTGCCGCCTCCATAACGGAGTTGCCATTTGATGAATCTACTTTGAAGTATTCAATTTTGTGTTTCTCAAGTTCCTTGGCAATAAGATCTCTATCTGTTCCGATCAAAATTGCGCTCTTGATTCTTCCTTTGCATCTTTCGATTAATTGATCAAAGTGTGCGCCTTTAGCTAGTCCACCTGCAATCCAAATTGAACTATTAGTTGCAAGGAGTGAGGCTTGTGCTGCATGGGGATTGGTTGCCTTTGAATCATTTATCCATTTGATCCCATCGCGTTCTTCTACCAATTCAATTCGATGACGCCCTGGTTTGAAGCTCTTAATTGCGCCATTTATAGATTCTAAATCTGAATTCACTGACCTAGCTATTGCTGCGGCAGCCAATGTATTGGAGACCGCGTGAGGCACAGTCGGTTGTACATCTACTAATTCGCAGATTGCTCCAGCCTCACTTGGATTATCCGTGAACGCTCTATCGACCAAAAGCTCTTCAACCAAACCGAACTCCCCGGGTGCTGGGGTGTTCAAAGTGAAAAAGATCTTCCTACCACCCCAATTAGCGACTGACTTAACGAGATGATCATCTTGGCCGTTAATGATTCCTATCGAGGTGTGATTTAACAATTTAACCTTTGCTTGAGTGTAGGCTTCAAATGAACCATGCCAATCGGTGTGATCATCTGCAATGTTCAATATCGCAACAGATATGAATTTTGGATCTTTCATCCAATGAATCTGAAAACTAGATAATTCAATAACTAGAACCTCGAAATCTTCTCCGCCAAATATTGTCTCTATGACAGTCGTGCCAACATTTCCACAAGCACTAGCGGAAATACCGGAGGCATTTATCATTGCGGCCGCTAATTCTGTAGTTGTAGTTTTTCCATTTGTACCGGTGATAGCGACCCATTTTTGATTTGGTCGATGGAGGCTTTTAAAATGCCATGCGATATCAATTTCATTTGTCAGCTCTATTTTTGCGGCGTGCAAAGCCATTATTAAGGGATGGTTTGGTTTCCAACCTGGAGAAACAACTGCCAAGTCGAAATCTAGGTTCTTTAAATCTTCAATCGGATGGGCAACAAAACCTGCAACCTCTTTTTCATCTGCAATTTTTACTGATCCGCCCAGCTCTTCAACCAATTTTGCAACTGCGCTTCCGGTGACTCCACCGCCAAGAACTAGGACTTTTTTACCGGAAAATTCCATTAAAAAGCGACCCACTGCGCATAAAAGAGGCCAAGACCTGTAGCAACTGAGAGCCCAGCAATAATCCAGAAGCGCACCACAATAGTTACCTCTCCCCAACCCTTCAATTCAAAGTGATGTTGAAGCGGCGCCATTCTAAATACTCTCTTGCCACCACTTAATTTGAAGAATGCGACTTGGATTATTACCGACAAGGTTATTACAACGAATAGTCCGCCAATTAAGATTAAGAGTAATTGGGTACGCATTGAGATTGCCAAACCAGCTAATGCTCCACCAAGAGCTAATGACCCGGTATCTCCCATAAATATTTTTGCTGGCGATGTATTCCACCATAAAAAGCCAGTGCATGCTGCTGCGAGAGCAGCTGCTAAAACTGCAAGATCCATTGGGTCTCGAACCACGTAGCAATTGTTAACTTGCTCAACTGAACAAGATTGACCGAATTGCCAGACTCCAATTAGAACAAAGGCCAAGAAAGACATCACCGAGGCGCCTGTTGCCAACCCATCTAAGCCGTCAGTTAAATTAACTCCATTACTTGTGGCAGTAACCATGAAAATAACCCAAATTACAAGTGCTACTAGTCCAAGTTTGAATGAGGTATCTCTTAAAAAAGAGAGATTCAATGAGATAGGTGTAAGTCCATCTTTATCTGGGAATTTTGTACCTAAATAGCCGAAGAGCCCAGCTACTAATATTTGGCCGAATATCTTCTGTTTGCTATTTAGTCCTAGAGATCTCTGTTTAACAACTTTCAAATAATCATCAATGAATCCAACTAGCCCAAGGCTTGTAAATAAGGCGATAACCAATAGACCAGAGGCGCTAAATTCGATTCGAAGCAAAATATGAGCAAGTGAATAACCCAAAATTGCGGAGAGAATGATCGCAATTCCGCCCATCGTTGGTGTCCCACGTTTTGAGTGATGGCTTTGTGGGCCATCGTCTCGAATCATCTGACCATAACCATGTTTTGCTAGTAAACGAATCAAAGCTGGGGTTCCAAATAGACTAAAGATGAGTGCAAAGACTCCTGCTAACAGAATCTCTTTCACTTTGCCTCCAACCTTTTGTTCCAACCATCGATAAGCGCATCAGCAAGTCTCTCAAGTCCTTCTGCGCGAGAAGCTTTTACCAGAACTACATCGCCAGGTGAAAACTCGCTTAATAAGGAGAGTGAACTCTCCCAATCTTTGAAATTAATCGACGATTTGCCGTAATCAGTATTGATTGCAACAAGGTGATCAATTGCTAAATCACGGGATAGATTGCCAATTTTCTCGTGGGCTTGGCTAGAAGACGCGCCGAGTTCATGCATCTTTCCGAGAAACGCCCAAGCGGCGCCGCCGCGCTCTTGTGCAAATAAACGTAATGAAAAGAGCGCCGCCTCCATCGATTCCGGATTTGCATTGTATGCATCATTGATAACCAATAGACCAGGAAGCTCATGAAGTTCCATACGCCACTTGCTCTTTATCTCTGCAGTCGAAAGTGCAGTGGCAATATGATCATTTGAAATTCCGAGAGCGGTTGCGACTGCAGCTGCAGCTAGCGCATTTGGGATCTGATGCGCCCCAATCAATCTCATACCAACCGAAACTCGTCCCTCACCATTCACGAGATCAAAATGAGGAGCGCCCTCACGAATCTCAACATCTGTTGCACGTACATCCGCATTTGTGGTCTCACCAAATGTGATTACACGTCCGGCAAATCCTTCTGCCATTTTAGGAGTGAATTCATCATACAGACCCAGAACTGCGACTCCGTCGCTTGGGAGAGCTTTAATCATTTCACCCTTAGTTTTAGCAATATTTTCAACACTGCCAAACTCTGCAATATGTGCATTTCCAACTTTTAGAACCACTCCAATATCAGGTTTAACAATTGAGGCTAATCTAAAAATATCTCCCATATGTCTGGCGCCAAGCTCTGCAATACAAAATCTAGTTTCCTCAGTACAACGTAGAAGATTAAGAGGTGCTCCAAGTTCATTGTTAAATGAATTCTCGGGAGAGATAGTTGGTGCTACGCTCTCTAAAAGATGATGTAAAAGATCTTTTGTGGTTGTTTTGCCTTGAGATCCAGTTATTCCAATAACTTTCAATTTTGGCAGTTTAATTCGTACATACTCTGCCAATTTTCCTAGCGCAACAAGAACATCTGGTACTTCGATATGTGGTGCCTCGACTTGCTTTGAAGTGAGAGCAAATGCTGCGCCATTTTCAATTGCACTCTCTATGAAATCATGTCCATCGAATTTCTCGCCTTTTAAGGCCAGAAAGAAAGAGCCAGCTGTTGCTTTTCTAGAGTCAAATACCGGTGCGTTCCAAACTTCTTTTGTGCCATCACAATTCAATTTTCCATTTACGATCTCTGCAATCTTGGAGGCGCTTAATCTGATCATTTCTTACCTGCAATCGATTCAGCTAAGACTTTTCGGTCATCAAATGGATGCTTTACACCGGCAATCTCCTGACCAGTTTCGTGTCCTTTTCCCAAGATGGCAATAACATCTCCTGGCTCTGCCATTTTGACTGCATATGCAATCGCTTCTCTGCGATCGACGATGACCTTCCCGTTATGAGAAATTCCCTTGGTCATCTCATCCAAGATAGCTTTTGGATCTTCGCTTCTAGGATTATCGCTAGTAAATATCGGCAAATCCGCACTTACCAACGCTTGACCCATTAATGGGCGTTTGCTTCTATCCCTATCACCGCCACATCCAAGAACGGCGATTAGCTTTCCTTTGCATAAAGACCTAGAGGTATTTAATACATTTTTTACAGCATCTGGTGTGTGAGCGTAATCTACGAAAGCCGAAAACTTCTGCCCCAGATCTATCCGCTCCAGCCTTCCAGGTGCACCTGTGTAAAGATGGAGATTTGCAGAAATCTCAATCGGATCTACGCCACTTCTAACTGCTATCGCCACTGCCATCAAGAGATTATCCAAATTGTAATCACCAATTAAATTTGTCTTGCCTTCTATTAATTGCCCCTGGTTACCGCGAATTTTCACTTCCGTAGCAGCACCAAAATTTATGATCTCTTCAAAATACCAATCTGCCCGTCCCTTACGTGAGATTTTTATAGCTGGTATCTCGATCGAATCTGCCAATCTGAGGCCATAGGAATCGTCAATATTTATAAATGCCTCTTCGCTAAATCCATATTTAAATAATTTAGTTTTGGCTTTGAAATAACTCTCCATGTCGCCATGAAAATCCAAGTGATCTTGGGTGAGATTGGTGAAACCAGCGACATTAAAGTGGCTACCTTTTACTCTATCTAATTCCAAGGCGTGACTTGAGACTTCCATGGCCACAGCGCGCATGTGGCGCTCCTTCATTGTTGCTAATAGGGCTTGTAAAGGAGCTGCCTCTGGAGTTGTGTGTATAGAGGGAAGAATTTCATTATTTATCTGAGTATGAACCGTGCCGATTAAACCGCTATCCCAACCTGCAAATTGCCAGATTTGATGAAGCAGAGTTGTAACTGTGGTTTTACCATTCGTACCGGTGATTCCGACGGTAAACATATTTTTAGATGGGTCGGAGTAGATATGAGATGCAACCTCACCGGAAATTTTCCGTGGATCCGCTACCAATAAAGTTGGTAGTTTTTCATTCTTACCTTTTGTATCAGTTATTACAGCTACTGCTCCACGAGAAATTGCTTCATCAATAAATTCAATCCCATGATGTTTGGAACCAGGAAGAGCAATAAATAGATCTCCAGGTTCCACTTCAGAAGCGCTCTGCACGACTCCTGAGATTTCAAGATCGCAATCAGATGCGATTGTTGGCTCAATATTTGAACCCAATAATTTCGCGATTCCAGCAAGACTCACAGAAGGAGAGCTAACTGGTCTAATCATTGTTTTGCTTTCTGATTCTGCGACTCCGATTGACTTAATTGCCTTGTCTGCTTTGCAAGTTCTTTAGCATTTAAAGGTATCGGAGTAATTTTAGTATTTGATGGCGGGATGCGCTTTGCTTCCAAAACGTAGCTCATAACCTCTTTGAAGACTGGGCCACAAAGCGCTCCTCCCCAGTGAACTCCTTGCGGTGCTTGAATTGTCACGTTTATTACATATTTAGGTTTATCCGCAGGAGCAAAACCTATGAATGAAGCGGTGTATCCGCTATATCTTCCAGTTTTTGGATCTACACGCATAGCTGTTCCAGTTTTACCTGCAATTCGATATCCGGGAATAGCTGCTGTTGGCGCCGTTCCGTTAGCTGTAACGACGCTTTCCATCATCAATCGCATTTGTTCTGCAGTAGCTTGGCTAATTACACGTTTACCTTGGACGGATTTTGCCGGGGTGTAATGTCCTTGTGCATCAGAAGATCCAGCAATGACTGTAGGTGTGACTCTAACTCCATCATTTGCAACAGTTGCAAAGATAGAAGTCGCTTGCATCGCAGTTAAAGAATAGCCTTGCCCAAATGACATCGTTGGTTTGGTCGTTCCGCTCCAATTCTGCGGTGGATTTATAAGACCTGCCGATTCACCTGGCAGGCCTGAATTTGTGGAACTTCCTACTCCAAATGCTCTGATGTAATCGTAAAGTTGTTGATCACTTAATTTAGCGCCGATTTTAATAGTTCCAGTATTGCTTGAAATTGCGAGAATTCCAGCAGTAGTCAATTGCTCAAGTGGATGCGGCTCATGGTCGCTAAATACTTTGTACTTAGTCTTCAATTTATATGGCACTGAAAATAAAGAGGTAGGAGTCACCAATTTCTCTTCAATTGCTGCAGCTAATGTGATTACTTTTCCAGTTGATCCTGGCTCATAAACATCCTGAACTGACGAATTATGAACGTTATCTAATTTAACTGGCTTATTTGGGTCGAAGGTTGGAGCGGTAGCATGAGCCAAAATTTGCCCGGTCTTTGGATCCATCACGATAACGGTGCCGCTTACAGCTCTTGAGCTCTTTACAGCCTTCGAAATCGCGTTCTGTGCCACATATTGGATATCGCGATCAATAGTCAATCTGATGGTAGTACCAGCTTTAGCTTGGACAATTTGTTGCTGAGTTCCAGGAATCTGTGCTGCATATCCATTTGCATATACATATTTGCCATCTTGGCCTTTGAGGGTTGAATTCATACTGGCCTCGATGCCAGCTGCCCCAATTCCCTCTCTATTCACAAAGCCAACTAGAGAAGCAATCAATGAGCCTGAAGGATATTCACGTGTGTAATTTCTCTCAGCAAAGAAACCGACTATTCGCTTATTGAAATCTTTTTTGGCCAAAGAATCGTTGTAATTAGCAAATGCCTCTTTTAGTGCATTCCACTGTGCAGGGGTTGCATTTCTTGCAACTAGATACCAGCGCTTACTACCCACGATTTTCGAGAGAACTTCGCTCTGAGACATCTGCAATATTGGTGCGGCTATTCGAGCTATTTTTTCGGGCTCGACCACCATTGTCTGATCAACGACAACGTTTATGGCACTTACTGATCTTGCAAAAGGCACTCCATTTATATCCGTAATATCTCCACGTGGCGCCAATGAATCATTTACTCGATAAAGTTCATTAGCAGCTCTGGTCGTGTAATCGCTTGCATTTACCGCTTGAACATCCAAAAGTCGAATTACTAGCCCGAGGAGAATGGTGAGGAAGATGGAGATAAGTACCGTAATTCGTTTACGAAATAAGGATCTAGCCATTTTTGACCTCGGTAATATCTAAGAAGCGAGGCTGGCTATTTGGTTTCATCCCTAGTTTTAAAGCTTCTGCCGCTAAAGCGTTTGGCGAACTTTTAAATGCAATCTCACGATTTATTGCGTCTTTTTCATCATTAAGGGTCTGTGCTTGACGTTGCAACTTAGCTAATGTGAATGCATCCTGGGTTGAGAGCGACGAGATAACAAAGATAACCATCGCCACCAAAATCATCGCAAAAGTAACAAGAATCGTGAATGAACGATTGGTGATTGTCTTTCCGCTTTCAATCTCTGGAACTAGTTTCAGGATCGCCCGCTGCGAAGTTGAAGTTATCGCTTTGCGAGTTCGGTTAATTGCCGGCGAAAATACTGGTAGCGCCATTATGCGGCCACCCTTTCAACAGCACGTATTCGCACAGATTGCGCTCTAGAGTTTGCGGCAATCTCTTTTTCACTTGCAGCTTCGCCTTTTGCGATCAACTTGAATTTCGGTGCAAGATCTGAAATCTCCACTGGTAAACCTCTTGGCGTTTTGGATCTAGTGCATTCGCTGAAGATGTCCTTAACAATCCGATCCTCAAGCGATTGGAATGAGAGCACAACCAATCGCCCACCAACATTCAGCAGATTAAGTGCCTGCGGAATCGCTCTTTCGATCGATTCCAATTCATTATTTACTGCAATGCGAAGAGCTTGGAACGTTCGCTTAGCTGGATTGCCGCCTGTACGTCTTGCAGCGGCAGGTATGGCGCTCTTTATTAAAGTCGATAACTTTTCGGTGCTCTTGATTGGAGCAATCTCACGCTCTTTGATGATGAAATCTGCGATACGAGGAGCAAATCTCTCTTCGCCGTAAACACGGAAAATTCTTGTTAGATCTGAATGAGACCAGGTATTAACAATCTCCTCTGCAGTTATGCCTTGAGATTGATCCATCCGCATATCAAGTGGCGCCTCTTTTGAATACGAGAATCCGCGTTCTGTGGCATCTAATTGCATAGAAGAGACGCCTAGATCAAAGAGTGCACCGTCGATCTTTTCAAAACCAAATGATTTAACTACCTCTTCAAAATGGTCAAATACCGAGTGGGCAATCTTCACTCGATTTTGAAATGGCAAGAGTCTCTCTGAAGCTTTTGAGATTGCGCTTTTATCTCTATCAATTCCTATTAAAGTTAAGTTTGGGAATCGATTTAATAATTCAAAAGAATGGCCACCAAGACCTAAAGTTGCATCAACAAATACTGGTGAAGAAGATTTCTCTATTGCTGGGGAGAGCAACTCAATGCAACGATTTAGCGCAACAGATATATGCATTCTCTTCCCCTTCCCTATCTCTTCTTGACTAGCTTTGCTTAACTAGCTTTTCTATCTGCTAACTCCTCTGGTCACTGCCGTCCTACGGATCAGGTTCTGGCTTCGGGGAAGAGAAGTCAGAACAAGGAAGGCAGTGGCCACAAGAGTTAGTTAAAAGAGTCCCGGAAACACCTCTTCCGAAACATCTGCGAAATTCTTTTCACGATCTGCTAGATATGCATTCCAAGCCTTTGAATCCCAAATTTCAACGCGAGTATTTGCGCCAATAACGACGCACTCTTTTTCTAAACTTGCATATTCACGAAGGCTCTGCGGAATTGTCACGCGACCTTGGCGATCAGGAATTTCATCATGTGCGCCTGCAAACATGACACGGGAATAATCACGAGCTGCTTTTTGTGTAACAGGGGCTTGTCTTAAAGTTTCGGTGATATTTGCGAATTCACTCTGCGGAAAAACATAAAGGCAACGCTCTTGGCCTTTGGTAATTACTAAACCAGTTGCTAACTCTTCGCGAAATTTTGCGGGAAGGATTAATCGACCCTTCTCGTCGAGTTTTGGTTCATGGGTTCCCAAGAACATCGCTTAGGCCCACCTCCCCTAAAACGCACTGGCACCTAACAATTCCCCACTTTACTCCCTTTTACTCCTTTTTCAACCACCTTTCCCCATAAATACCCCCTCTGCCCCCCACTTCCGAAACGAAAAAACCCACCGAGATCGGTGGGTGTAGTTGGATTTTTAAAGCTTCTCTATATAGCGATTAATGCTCGATTACTGCTCGATTACTGGGGATTACGCCTATCCCAGCGAGCCTGCATCTTCCCAGGGCCATCGCCCCTCTTACCCTTTCGGGCGCCTTTGGCACCTTGAGCTATCGGCTTGATTCGAATTGTTGCAGCCCCCGCCAATGCGATTAGGAATCCCACGACTCCGAGGATCGCCATCTTGGCAATTACTCCAGATAGTAATAGCGCGATTCCGACACAGATCGCAGTTAGATTTAAAAATAGGCTCGGACGGCTTCGCTCCATGGTCGCAACTAGGCGTGGATCCTCTGCCTGCAAGGCAGCCTCCATCTCTTCGATGATCTTCTTTTCGCGATCAGTTAGGCCCATATTCTTAATTTACTATTTTTCCCGCCTTCTATACAACCGGGCGGGCCTCACAGTTTTCTCTCCAAATCGGGCAGTCGCCCTATCTATAGCGCTCTCAGCCTCGCGCCAACCCTTCTCGCGCTGGCCAAGCATCAATTGCTGAGGGGCATCGGTATGCAAATTCTCAAGCGAGACTCCGACTAGACGCAACCTTGCGCGATCTAATTTCAAAGCTTTAAATAAATCCTTAACTACGGCATAAATCTCTTGAGTCGAACTAATTGGAAGTGGCAGAGTTTTTGAACGAGTGATTGTTTCGAAATCTGAAAAGCGAACTTTGATAGAGATGGTCTTTGCAAATAATTCGCGCTCGCGAAGTCTTGCTGCTGCCTTTTCAGTGAGTCTTAAATATTCGCGCAATATTGTCTCTGGGTCATCAATATCGTATGAAAAAGTTTCGGCAGCGCTTATTGATTGATCAGGTTCATCGGGGATCACATCTCTTTCATCTCTTCCCCACGAAAGTTCGTAAAGATGTTCTCCGGTTGCATCACCTAATGCACGTTTTAAGGTTTCTAATGGGGTATTTGCGATATCGCTAATGGTCTTTAGCCCTAAGCGCTCTAAATGCGCTGCCGTTTTTGGTCCAACTCCCCATAAATCTCCGACTGGCAAAGGATGCAAGAAGGTGAGGATTCGATCCTCTTTTATCTCTAATAATCCATTTGGTTTGCAATGTCCCGATGCTAATTTCGCTATAAATTTATTTGGGGCGATACCAACTGAACAGGTTATGCCGCACTCTTCATG
>CAYFJY010000005.1:0-23284 GCA_964343665.1 uncultured Actinomycetes bacterium
CCCGCGACCTGAACCTTGGCAAGGTTCCGCGCTACCAACTGCGCTACGTCCGCAAAATTGCAAGGGAAAATCTAGCGTAATCGGTCAAGCCAGCGCAAAAGCGATAAATTCACCTGTATGGAGAGTGCGTATTTCTGGATGGCTGGACTTTTAGCCACCGAATTAATTGAGATCACGAACGATCCTGCAGATATCGATAATGGCTTTTGGGCAATAACAACAACATTTGATGGTCGATTTACTGGCGCGAAATTTGGAAAGGTTGAAAGTAGTGATTGGAAAATTCCATATGCGCCACTCCAAATCAAACTTGGTGATAGTTGGAGAAGTTCACATTCAAAATCGGAATACTGCCAACTTGTTGAGAACTTTAAGAATGAGATTGCGTTAGGCAATGTTTACCAAGTAAACGCTTGCCGTACATTAACTCTCGATAGCAGCGAAAGCATCGAAGGGCTTGTCGCTGGATTTCTCGCCAATAATCCTGCGATGTATGCAGGGTTTCTTCGAATACCAGGTTTGGAGATTGCATCGGCTTCACCTGAAAGATTCTTATCACGTAAAGGATCAACAATTTCAAGCTCTCCAATAAAGGGAACGAGAGCCCCCGGACTTTCTGGACCATTCCCTGAAAAAGATCAATCAGAGAACATAATGATTGTTGACCTGATGCGAAATGATTTGGGTCGAATCTGTAAAGAGGATTCAATTAGTGTGCCAAGGCTCCTGTCAGTTGAAGAATTACCAGGATTGACACATCTTGTGAGCGATGTCGAGGGCGTCTTAAAAGATGGAATTAAATGGACAGATATTTTTAAGTCTACTTTGCCTCCAGGGTCTGTAAGTGGAGCACCTAAGAGTTCAGCGGTGAAAATAATAAAAGAGTACGAGAAAAATGATCGCGGACCATATTGCGGAGCATTCGGTTGGATTCAAGGTGAATCTGCAGAACTTGCAGTTGCGATAAGAACATTTTGGAGCAATGGCAAGGAGATTAAATTTGGAACTGGAGCAGGGATAACTTGGGGTAGTGATCCTGGCTCCGAGTGGGAAGAGACAGAATTGAAGGCATCTAGATTAATAAAGATTGCATCTGGTGAATTCAATTGAGAAATATTGGCGATGCATGGGCTAAAGGGCAAGGCATCTTCGAAACCATTCGTGTGGAAGACGGAAAAGTCTTTGCTCTACACAGGCACCATTGCAGAGCAATGGAGGCGGCTCGGAAGTTAGGCTTTGCGATTCCATCTGAAGAATTTGTAGCTCAAGAGAGCTACCAAGTTATTAATAGCGAAGATTTTAAATTAGCCCGCTTACGTTGGCACTTTGATAAAGATGGTGAATTCACCCTCTCGTATGTTCCCTATCTGGATCCAGTTAGCCCAGCAAGGTTGATGATTTTTGATGAGCGAAAATCGGAATTCAATGTGAAAAACAAAGAATTCCCATATAAGAATCTTGAACTATTAGATATTGCTAAATCCATGAACTTTGATGACGGAATAATCATTAGAAGCGATGGACAAGTAGCAGAGACTTCTACCGCATCTTTATTATTAAAGTTAGATGAAGAATGGGTTACGCCACCCTTGACCAGTGGCATTCTAAATGGTGTCGTGCGCGCGCTTGTTTTAGAGGCAGGACTTGCAACCGTCAAGAAAGTTCTTGAGAGTAATCTAAAGAAAGTCGAGTCTGGAATTCTTCTTACTTCATTGCGAAATGCGCAGAACATAGGTGAGATATCCGGTCGTTTTCTAAGTATTGATACTGAAAAATGCGCTGAGATACATAAATTGATGAACAGCTTTAAAGGGCTTTAGTAGTATTCCACCATGTCCGAAATCTCAATCTTGGTTGATGGCAAGCCACAGAAAGTCGCGACCGACCAGAAACCCACACATATCTATGCTGACCAGAAAGAGATCGTGGTCTGTCGGATAAATGGTGAGCTTAGAGATTTATGGAGCGAACTCAAAGATGGTGATCAAATTGAAGGCGTCAGCATCTCTTCACCTGATGGCTTAAACGTTCTTCGTCATTCAACTGCACACGTCATGGCGCAAGCTGTTCAGCAACTTTTCTCGCAAACGCGTTTAGGTATCGGACCACCAATCAAAGACGGCTTTTATTATGACTTCAATCCGGAACGACCTTTTAATCCTGAAGATTTAGAAAAGCTGGAAAGTGCCATGCGTAAGATCATCAAGGATGGTCAAAGGTTCCGCCGACGCGTTACAAACGAAGTCGATGCTCTGAAGGAATTGGCGCATGAACCATTTAAATGTGAATTGATAGGCATAAAAAGCGATTCATCAAATGAAGGCGATGATTCTTCGGTAGAAGTTGGTGGCGCAGAATTAACAATTTACGACAATTTAGGACGAGATGGTCAACCTGTGTGGTCAGATCTCTGCCGCGGTCCGCACCTACCTTCAACCAAACATATTCCTGCATTTAAATTAATGAGAACAGCTGCCGCTTATTGGCGTGGCTCTGAAAAGAATCCAATGCTCCAAAGAATCTACGGAACAGCTTGGCCATCTCAGGAAGAGTTGCAGGCCTATTTGGATTTATTGGCTGAAGCAGAGAAACGCGATCATCGTCGTTTAGGAAACGAGTTGGATCTATTTTCATTTCCAGATGAAATTGGTTCAGGTCTAGCGGTGTTCCATCCAAAAGGTGGCGTAGTTCGAATGGCGATGGAGGACTACTCTCGCAAGCGCCATATCGAAGAGGGATATCAATTTGTTTACACACCACACTTGACCAAATCGACTCTCTTTGAAGTATCTGGGCATTTAGATTGGTATTCAGAGGGAATGTACCCACCGATGATCATGGACGAAGAGCTCCATGCAGATGGCACTCTTAAGAAACCCGGGCAGAAGTACTACATGAAACCAATGAACTGCCCAATGCATATTTTGATCTACAAATCTCGTGGTCGTTCATATCGAGAGTTGCCACTTCGTGCTTTTGAATTCGGAACTGTTTATCGTTATGAGAAATCTGGAGTAGTTCATGGATTAACTCGAGCTAGAGGTTTTACTCAAGATGATGCGCACATTTTCTGCACGAAAGAGCAGATGCCGGCTGAATTAGATTCTCTGCTAACTTTCGTCCTTAATCTACTTCGAGATTATGGTTTGCAAGATTTTTATCTTGAACTATCGACCAAAAATCCTGAAAAGTATGTTGGCGCAGATGAAGATTGGGATGCTGCAACTGAAATTCTCCGTAAAGCAGCGCAGGCTCAGAATTTGGAATTAGTACTTGATCCTGGTGGCGCAGCATTTTACGGACCTAAGATTTCTGTACAAGCTAAAGATGCGATTGGTCGTACTTGGCAGATGTCCACCATTCAAGTTGATTTCCAATTACCACAGCGATTCGAGATGGAATATCAATCGAGTGATGGTTCACGCCAACGTCCCGTGATGATTCACCGCGCACTCTTCGGTTCAATCGAAAGATTCTTTGGAGTTCTAACAGAGCATTATGCAGGAGCATTTCCGCCATGGTTAGCGCCAGTACAAGTAATGGCTATCCCAGTCGCAGATGCATTTGCTCCGTATTTGCAAGAGATCACAAATAAGATGCGAGGGCTCGGAATCCGCGCGGAGATTGATCTGTCTGATGATCGAATGCAGAAGAAAGTGCGAAATGCACAGGTTGAAAAGATTCCATTTATGTTGATCGCAGGCGAAGAGGACCAGAAAAATGGTGCGGTTTCTTTCCGTTTCCGCGATGGCACTCAGAAAAATGGTGTATCGGTAGATAAGGCAATCGAAGAGATATTACAGAGCATCAAAGAGCGCAAGCAGGTTTAAATGGAATCGATAAATGGCGGAGCAGGAATGCCTGATGCTTGGCAACGCCTTTGGGCTCCTCATCGCTTAGAGTATTTAAAAGGTGAGAATCGTCCACTTGAATCAAATGGAGTTGAATGCCCATTCTGCAATATTCCAAAGATGAACGATCAGGATGGTTTGTTGGTTCATAGAGGTAAAGAGGCGTATGTAGTTATGAATCTTTATCCTTATAACCCAGGACATCTTCTAATTTGCGCCTATCGTCATGTCGCTGACCTTACTGACTTAACCGAATCAGAAAGGGATGAAATTTTCTTTCTGACATCACAAGCAATGAGAACAATCCGAAAGGTGTCTGCGCCAGCTGGTTTTAACTTAGGTATGAATCAAGGCGCCATAAGTGGAGCAGGGGTCGCAGCACATATCCACCAGCATGTTGTCCCGCGTTGGTCTGGCGATGCAAATTTCATGCCCATAATCGGTCAAACTAAAGTACTCCCACAACTTTTAACCGAAACCAGGGATGCCTTAGCTAACGCTTGGTAATTGCTTTAAATAACGTTTCACAATATCTACTCCGAGTTCGAACTCCGGATTATCCAAAAGCACGGGAATTGCTGGGAAGAATATTCCGGCGGCGAAACCATCCTCTCCGGCCGCCTCGCTTTGCTCCAAGAACTCTGAACGAAATTCTTTAACTAATTCAAGATGTTCATCATCGGCATCAGTGATCTCATTAGTCAAATAGTTATTGATTTTTAAAGTCTCCAGATCAATCAAGGCACATGGTGAACCATCGTCATGATGAAGTACCAATACTGGTGTTGCAACATCATCTAATAATCGTTTGGCTAACAAGACTGCATCATCGAAATCTTGCAATCCTTCGTTAAAGCCAGTAATCACAATCAATCTCGGCATTAAGTACTCATCAAATGAGTGCCAAAGATCCACGGTTCTTTGGTCTATTCCAGAGCTTGCATTAATAGCGAAAATTGCTGCTGAAATTTGAGAATCCACTTCAGATGAAATTGGAGCAGCCAACGCCTCTGCGAGAGCGTGAGTGGCAGCGCTAGGATGGCCATAAAGGCGTACCTTTTTTCCAATTTCCATGAAGGAAAGCCTACGATGTCCCCATGATTAGCGCGCGAATGAAACCGCAGGTGGTCAAATTGATTACGCCGCTTTGTCGAGTACTTTTAAAAATTGGGGTTACTCCAGATTTGATGACCATCTTAGGCACCACAATTGTGGTGATCGGATCGTTTACATTGCTTGCAAAGGGAGAGATCGCGGCTTCGTTAATAGTTATTGGCCTTGCGCTTCTAACAGATTTACTTGATGGCACTATGGCGAGAATCTCGGATAAGGGCCCAACAAAATGGGGCAATTTTTTAGATTCCACTTTAGATCGCATTTCAGATGCAGCAGTATTAATTGGCTTAGCGTTGTATCTACATACGCAAGGTGATTCTCTTTTCATAGCAGCGATTATCACGATAGCTTCTTCTTCACTCGTACCGTACGCGCGAGCAAAGGCTGAAAGTCTAGGAATTGAATGCCAAGGTGGTTTTGCAGAGAGAAGCGAGAGACTTTTACTCTTAGGTGTCGCTGGAGTTCTGCATCTCTTTGGATTTACTTGGGCGATCGATGCCGGAGTTTGGATTCTTTTGATTAGCTCACTTCTTACTGTTGCACAGAGAATGGCCATAGTTTGGAGAGCGACGCGGTGATTGCATACGCCTACCTAATTGGATGGCGCTTACTTAGATTCATGCCAGAGAGATTGGCCTATCGACTCTTTTACTCCATTGGAGAGTTTGTCTATCGAAAAAATGGAAAAGGCATAAGACGCCTACGAAGCAATATGGCCAAAGTATCTGGATTAACCGATGTAAAACTTGAGGATTTAACCAAAGATGCGATGCAGTCATATATGCGTTACTGGTGTGACACTTTTAGATTTCCGGATTGGTCGAAATTACGGATTATGGAGAATGTCGAGTTAGTTAACGGAGAGGCGCTCCTAGATCAATTAGATGCAGGGCGTGGTGCGGTTGTGGCGCTGCCACATTCAGGAAATTGGGATCATGCTGCAGCATATTTTTTAGGCAGAGGCTATAAAGTAATCACTGTTGCTGAGAGGCTAAAACCTGAACGTCTTTTCAAGGCATTTCTAGATTTCCGCGAAAAGATCGGTCTAGAGGTTCTTTCAACAGATATGCGCACAATTCCTACTCTTATTAAGCGCGCGAAAGAGGGCTACATAATTGCACTAGTTGCGGATCGCGACTTGAGTTCAAATGGGGTAGAGGTGAATTTCTTTGATGGTATTGCAAAGATGCCAGCTGGCCCTTCCTTAATCGCAGAACGTGCCGAAGTGGATCTAATTGGTGCTTTTATAACCTATACATCTAATGGAATAAGAATTGTCTTTGAAAAATTAGATAAGAACGTCCAATCTGAAGCTGATTTCTTTGCTAGAAATTTGAAAAAGAATCCAGTGGATTGGCATATGCTTCAAAGGATTTGGATCAATGATTGATCGCCCTTTAAATATCGGTATCGTCTCTCCTTATGGTTGGGATGCACCTGGTGGTGTACAAGCGCATATTGCAGATTTAAGGGATTACTTAGTTAAACATGGACATTCGGTCTCGGTATTGGCTCCTACTGCTGATGAAGATTCACTACCGGATTGGGTCGAAAGCGCTGGTAGACCTATTTCTATCCCTTACAACGGGGCGGTGGCGCGTGTTTTATTTGGTCCGATTGCATTTAACAGAGTAAAACAATGGATAACTGAGAAAAACTTTGATCTTCTGCATTTACACGAACCTGCCATACCTAGCATCTCACTTCTAGCCTGTTGGGCAGCTGAAGGGCCAATGATCGGCACCTTTCATGCTTCAGCCAAGAAGCAGAAGGCAAGTTTTGCAATTGTTCCTATTTTGGAACCGGTAATCGAAAAACTCTCAGCGCGCATAGCTGTCAGCGAAGCAGCGCGAGAAACCCTACGCGCACATTTAGAGACAGATGCAGTGGTTATCCCAAACGGGATTTACGCTCGCAGAATGTTGGGGAAAGTGCGTTCTGAATGGAGCGGTGAGACTCTTGGATTCATGGGCCGCTTTAATGAACCACGAAAAGGTTTGAAGGTTCTAATTGATGCTCTGCCAATCATATGTCGATTCTTACCAAACATACGAGTATTGGTTGCAGGTCCAGGCGATCCTGAGGAGTTCTTGAAAGAGATTGATCCACAACTTCGTAATCGCATCGAATTCTTGGGAAAGTTAAGTGAAGAAGAGAAGGCTGATTTCATGTCATCAGTCGGTGCCTATATTGCACCAAATACTGGTGGAGAATCATTCGGCATAATCTTGGCAGAGGCATTGGCAGGAGGAGCCGCGGTCGTAGCTTCGAATATTCCCGCATTCTCGGCGCTTCTAAATGGTGGCAAATATGGGAAACTATTTAATTCCGAAGATTCGACAGATCTAGCAAAAGTTGTGATTGATTTACTGCGCGACCCAGAACAGAGAGAAGAGTTCTCTAAATTGGGCCAAAATTATGCTCAAAGTTTCGATTGGGATGTTGTTGCTAAAGATATCTTTGAAGTTTATGAAATGGCTATCGTAGGTCAAGGCAAAGTTGGTTTGACCTCTGATAACCGACCTTGGAATAGGATTTGGAATCGCTAATGTCTAAAACAATAATCTACATCGCGCTTCTAATTCTCTTGCTTTGGTATCTGTCATTCACCGCTTCGAGGTTAGATCGCTTACATCATCGCGTCGAAAGTAGTTGGGCGGCGCTAGATAGTCTTTTGCAAAAAAGAGCTGCTATCGCCCTCGAAATTGCACATTCAGATTTGGCAGACCCTGGTCTTTCTTTGATCCTCAATCAGGCAGCACATATGGCTCGTGAAGCTGATATTTCAGAACGTTCCGAGGCTGAGAGTGGATTAACTGGATCATTAGGTTTATTGCTCATTCAAAAAGATTCAAATGGCGACGTGCTTTTAAAAGAGTTGAGCGACATAACTGACAAGATCCGCGTCGCCATCAAACTTCATGTTGAAGCCGTAAATCGGGCGCAATTATTACGTCGAAAAATGATAGTTAAAATATTTAGATTGGCAGGACGTGCACCACTTCCTAGTATCCACAAATTTGAAGACGATGCGATCTAGAACTTTAATTGCTGCGGCCTTGATATTTCTGACCGCATGTGGCTCACCAAAGGTGAGTTCCTTAAGTGGAAAAGAAGCAGTAGATGGTCCGATAATCGCCGTAAAGATAGATGACACCCCACAAGCGCATCCACAAATTGGAATCGATAAGGCAGATTTAATTTACATAGAACAAGTGGAAGGTGGTCTAGTTCGCTTAGCCGCAATTTTCTCTACTGAAGTTCCAGATGCGATAGGTCCCGTAAGAAGCGCGAGAATTTCAGATATTGATCTTCTTGCACAATTTGGAAAGGTAGCTTTTTTCTATTCAGGTGCGCAGAGTAAATTTTTACCGGTCTTGAAGGCTGCCAATCTTCATGACATTGGCGCAGAGCACGAATCGCCTGCGCTATATACAAGAGATAAAAATCGGGTCGCACCTTACGACATGATTCTTTCAGGCCCTCAAATAATGAAACGAATTGCGGATTTAGATATTGCTAAGGCAAGTAACGTTCCGTGGAGTTTTGGAAAGTTATCGAAAGATATTCAAAGTAGCGCTTTAAAAGTGCAA
The DNA here is from genome assembly GCA_964343665.1 of uncultured Actinomycetes bacterium. Taxonomy (GTDB): domain Bacteria; phylum Actinomycetota; class Actinomycetes; order Nanopelagicales; family Nanopelagicaceae; genus ZLKRG08. The sequence continues at coordinate 8,561 of CAYFJY010000005.1, forward strand.
ACATTCAAAGTTAAGTGGCCGGCTTCAAATTACAGCGGGGTATGGAACGGTAAAAGCTGGGATCTCTCCCAAGAAGGTAGAAGTGAAATCACCAGCGATGGAGTTCAAATATCACCAAACACTTTTATCATTCAAAAAGTATTTATTACCGACTCCGAATACAAGGACAAATTAGGTGGGGTAACGCCCTTCTCCGCAACTATTGGAGAGGGAAGTGGATGGATTTTGAGAAATGGCGTTGCTATTAAGGCTATATGGAATCGTCCAAATGAATCGTCAGGTACAACTTGGAGCGATTTACAAGGTAGTGAGATTAAATTAGCAAGCGGTCAGATTTGGATTGCGCTGACCGACCAAGAGCCTGAATTTACGAGTCCACCTGCGAAGAAGTAGAATTCCCGACATGGCTGAATACACAGGTACTGCGCGAGTATTGAGAAGATAAAAGCATCAGTATCCATTCCTGTTATGGCTAAAGCGCGCATCGGCCATTTTGCCGAAGCTCAAATACTTGAATCACTCGGAGTGGATTACATCGACGAGTCTGAAGTTCTAACTCCTGCCGATTATTCAAATCATATTGATAAGTGGAACTTTAAAGTTCCATTCGTTTGCGGTGCAACCAATCTCGGAGAAGCGCTACGCAGAATCAATGAAGGAGCAGCAATGATTCGCTCCAAAGGCGAGGCTGGAACAGGCGATGTTTCAAACGCTGTTACTCATATGCGAACTATTGGCGCAGAGATTCGCCGTTTAACATCCATGCGCGAAGATGAACTATATGTAGCAGCAAAAGAACTTGGCGCACCATATGAACTGGTTAAAGAGGTCGCTGCCTCAGGTAAATTACCCGTTGTTCTTTTCACTGCAGGTGGTATTGCAACGCCAGCGGATGCATCACTCATGATGCAACTTGGCGCTGACGGAGTATTTATTGGATCTGGAATCTTTAAATCTGGCAATCCGGCTCAACGCGCAGCTGCATGTGTCAAAGCAACAACTTTCTATAACGATGCAAAGGTTGTCGCTGATGCATCCCGTGGGTTAGGTGATGCAATGGTCGGTATTAACGTTGCAGATATACCGGTGCCACATCGATTGGCAGAACGCGGCTGGTAAATGCGAGTTGGAGTACTCGCGCTACAAGGTGATTTTCGAGAGCATCTCGCTGCGTTAGAACATATCGGCTCTGCTTCGCTGCCTGTTAAAACGGCAGCGGAGATTAATAGCGTTGATGCTCTAATCCTTCCTGGTGGCGAATCTACAACTATCGCAAAATTAGCCCGAATATTCGGTGTATTTGATTTGATCAAATCTAGAATTTCAGAAGGTCTTCCTGTTTATGGTTCTTGCGCTGGGTTGATCCTCCTTGCAAATAAGATCTTGGATGGCATTGAAGGTCAAGAGAGCTTTGGTGGTTTGAATATCACAGCAAGAAGGAATGCCTTCGGTAGACAAGTTGATTCTTTTGAAGGCGAAGTAGATTTCAAGGGACTCGGAAAATTAAATGGAGTTTTCATACGTGCACCTTGGGTCGAAGAAGTTGGAAATGATGTGGAAATTCTCGCTTCATCGCATGGTCATCCAGTTGCAGTGCGTCAGGGGAAGATTCTTGCAACCTCATTTCACCCTGAATTAACTGAAGATTTCGCTGTACATCGCTATTTTGTTGAGCAAATCTGTAAGTCAGTTTAAAATTGAACATCATAAAGGAAAATATTCAGAGCGAGGTAGGTAGAGATGTCTGGCCATTCCAAATGGGCAACGACCAAACATAAGAAGGCGATAATTGATGCTCGCCGGGCCAAGAGCTTCGCGAAATTGATTAAGGCAATTGAAGTGGCTGCTAGAAATGGTGGAGCAGATACTTCCGGAAATCCAGCCCTCTTCGATGCAGTCGTTAAAGCTAAGAAGACTTCAGTGCCCAATGACAATATTGAAAGAGCAATCAAACGCGGCGCGGGTTTGGAAGAAGGCGCAGCCACTTACGAAACCATTATGTATGAAGGTTATGGACCTGCTGGCGTAGCAATAATGATCGAATGTCTAACTGATAATAGAAATCGTGCAGCATCTGATGTCCGTGTTGCAGTCACTCGTAACGGTGGAAACATGGCAGATCCTGGTTCAGTTGCCTATCTCTTTAATCGCAAAGGCGTTGTCATCGTCTCTAAAGCAAGCGGAGTTACCGAAGATTCTTTGATGGAAGCAACTTTGGATGCCGGAGCTGAGGCTATAAATGATCTAGGTGATAATTTTGAAATAGTCTCTGAAGCATCGGATTTAGTCGCTGTCAGAACTGCTTTACAGAGTGCAAAAATAGATTACGAATCCGCTGATTCTTCATTCGTTCCGACTATGACGATTCCCGTAACTGACCCTGCGACTGCAAAGAAGATCTTCGATTTGATCGATGCCATTGAAGATTTGGACGACGTTCAGAATGTCTACGGAAATTTCGATGTTTCCGATGATGTAATGGAGAGCGCAGCGAGCCTCTAAGTTTTCAAGCCACCCCTAATTTAGGATTTGAATCATGCGTGTGCTTGCAATCGACCCGGGTTTAACCCGCTGTGGTATCGGAGTTATTGAATCCTCTCCGATGTCAATTGTTGCAGTTGGGGTGGTGCGAAGTCATCCCGAAATCGCCATTGAGAATCGATTATTAGAGATCGATGCGCAAATTAGAGAATGGATAAAACTTCATAACCCCGATGTAATTGCAATAGAAAGAGTTTTCTCGCAACAGAATTTACGAACCGTTATGGGTACTGCTCAAGTAGCAGGAATTTCGCTGCTAGCGGCTGCGCAATCAAATATCAAAGTTGCGATGCACACCCCATCTGAAGTCAAGGCAGCGGTCACTGGGAGTGGGCGAGCCAAAAAAGATCAAGTTGCGCAGATGGTTCAGAAGATTTTGAAATTGGAAACCATCCCCAAACCAGTGGATGCTACAGATGCTTTAGCACTGGCAATCTGTCATGTATGGAGAGGTTCTGGTGATGATCGGTTGAAGAACGCGGTCTTAAAAGAAAAGAAGCGTTTATTGGCGCTACGGGGTGCTGAATGATCGCATCTTTGTTTGGTGCCGTAAGATCCTTAAAACTCGATCAAGTTGTCATAGATGTAAATGGCGTGGGGTATCTAGTAAATATAACCTCAAAGACCAGTTCTAAATTAGGCATTGGTCGTAACTTTCAAATTTATACATCGATGGTCGTGCGAGAAGATTCGATGACTCTTTACGGGTTTATTGACGCAAAAGAGCGCGACTTATTCGAATTAGTCCAAACCGTCTCAGGAATTGGTCCGAAGGTAGCGCTAGCAATTACAGCATCAATGAGCAGCGAAGATTTGGCTCATTCCGTAAACAGCAAAGATGAAAGCGCAATCGCTTCGATTCCAGGAATTGGAAAGAAAGGTGCACAGAGATTAATTCTTGAGTTATCTGGAAAAATGGATTTTGGCAAAAGTGCGATTCCTAATGTTAGTTTCACATGGAGGGAACAATTAGTTGAAGCGCTGATGGGGCTCGGTTTCAATAGAAGAGAATCGGAAGGTGCAGTTAATGAACTTGCCGCTGGTCGAGAGATATCTGATTTAACAAAAATGAACCCTTCTGAGCTTTTGAAATTGGCCCTTTCTCAAACAAATTCCCAAAAAGGTCTTGGTAAATGACCGAGCGAATCGTCTCCTCTGAGACTAATCAGGATGAGAGCGCTACAGAGCATGCGCTACGTCCAAAGTCCCTGAATGATTTTGTCGGACAACAACGCGTTCGCGATCAGATTGATGTATTACTCAAATCAGCAAAGAGCAGGAATGTTGCAGCAGACCATATGTTGCTCTCAGGTCCTCCTGGACTTGGAAAAACAACTCTGGCATTCATTCTTGCTGAAGAGTTGAAAACTCCTATTCGAATTACTAGCGGACCAGCGATTACGCATGCAGGGGATTTGGCTGCGATTCTCTCTTCACTCACAGAGGGAGAGATCCTCTTCCTAGATGAGATACATAGACTCACTCGCCCCGCAGAAGAGTTGCTCTACCTTGCGATGGAGGACTTTCGAGTAGATGTCGTAGTTGGTAAAGGCCCCGGTGCAACAGCGATTCCACTTGAACTTCCCAAATTCACTTTAGTAGGCGCTACAACCCGAGCAGGTCTACTTCCTCCGCCACTTAGAGATCGTTTTGGATTTACCGCTCACATGGAATTTTATGAAGTTGAAGAATTGGCAAAGATAATCGAACGTTCGGCTAAATTGTTAAAAATTGAGATTGCAAATGATGCAGTAGCGGAAATTGCCGGAAGATCTCGTGGAACTCCAAGAATTGCAAATCGACTTTTAAGAAGAGTTCGCGATTATGCATTGGTAAATAATGTTAAATCGATAGATATTAAGAACACGAAGTTAGCCCTAGAGATGTACGAGGTAGATCTTCTTGGACTTGATCGTTTGGATCGTGCGGTATTGCAGGCGCTAGTTGAGAGATTCAATGGCGGACCAGTCGGGCTTTCGACATTAGCAATTGCAGTAGGTGAAGAGACTGAAACTGTTGAAGCAGTTGCTGAACCGTTTCTAGTGAGAAGTGGATTGATAGCTCGAACAGCGCGCGGAAGAGTTGCAACCCCTGCAGGATTTAGCCATTTAGGCCATAAATCACCTCAAGGTTGGAGCCTTTTCGACAACGACTCGCAGTAACTTATAAACTCTCGCCCTATGTCTATGAACAATCAAAGCGCCGCAAGTGGGCCAAAAGGTCAGCAAAGTCAACGGCCGATAAGAACTTTAGCAATACTTTTTCTAGTCCTGATTATCGGTGCAGGTTCAGTTATTGCTAGTAAAGCCACCAAGATACATCTAGGCCTGGATCTTCGAGGCGGAACAAGCGTCACTTTGCAGCCAAGAATCTCTGAAGGTACTTCGGGAAAAGTTACAAGCGCTTCGATTGATCAAGCGGTTTCAATAATTCGCCAGCGCGTAAATTCTTTGGGAGTCGCTGAATCAGAAGTTACTGCACAAGGAAGTGGCGCAAACAGACAGATTGTCATCTCTGTTCCTGGAGATACAGGTCGCAGAATTGTTGAATTAGTTGGCAACACCGCTGAACTTCGCTTCCGCCAAGTGTTAGCAGAATCAAGTGTTGGCGGAACAAGTCCTAGCGGTACCGCAACACCTGTCGCAGGAGTAAGTGCTGAAGTTAATGCGGCTTACGCAGCGCTTGATTGCTCAAAGGCAGAGGCACGTCAAGGTTTTGGTGGAGACACTCCAGAACAAACGATCGTTTCGTGTAGTCGTAGCTCAGCCACCAAGTACATTTTGGGCCCTGCAGAAGTTGTCGGTCGTCAGGTATCTAAAGCATCTGCCGGTTTGGATTCTCAATCTGGAAATGCTTGGACAGTACTCTTAACTTTCAATAACGACGGAACTAAAGCATTCGGCGCTTTAACACAGCGCGTGACTTCTTTGGCAGCACCTCAAAATCAAGTAGCAATTGTTCTAGACGGACTCGTGGTCTCAGCACCTCGGATAACTGAGGCGATTCCATCAGGTAACGCGCAAATCACAGGTTCATTTACTCAAACCGAGGCAACAGATCTAGCAAACGTTTTGAAGTACGGTGCTTTGCCACTTGCATTTGATCGCGGCGAAGTTCAACAAGTATCACCAACTTTGGGTGCAAATCAATTGCATGCTGGTTTATTAGCTGGAGGGTTAGGACTTCTCCTCGTTCTACTTTATATCTTCGCTTTCTATCGTGGATTGGGAATAGTTTCTGCAGGTTCCTTGCTAATTGCTGGGGCATTTACCTATCTATCTTTCTTGTTACTTGGAAAGACAATCGGCTTTACCTTAACTTTGGCGGGAATCGCAGGCGCTATTGTTTCAATCGGTATTACGGCTGACTCCTTTATCGTCTATTTCGAACGCGTTCGAGATGAAATCCGTGAGGGTAGATCGCTACGTTCTGCCGTAGAAACAGGATGGTTACGTGCACGTCGCACGATTCTGGTAGCAGACTTCGTTTCTATTATTGCAGCGGTTCTTCTGTACTTCTTTGCAGTAGGCGGAGTACGAGGTTTCGCGTTTACTTTGGGCCTCTCAACTTTGATCGATCTTCTAGTTGTCTTCTTCTTCACTAAACCTTTGATGACATTAATTGGTCGCTCAAAGTTCTATAACTCAGGTAGCGCGATAACCGGCGTCTCTCGTCGCAGCCTTGGATTGGAGGCGTTATAAATGTCTAAGCTAACAGGACTTGGTGGTCGCCTTTATACAGGCGAAACCTCTATAAATATCATTGGTAACAAGAGACGTTGGTATGCGTTCTCAGGGTTATTGATACTTGTTTCTATCGCAGCGCTAACTTTTCAGGGATTGAAGCTAGGTATTGAATTTAAAGGTGGCGCTTCTTACACAATCACCAAAGCAAATGCATCATTGACTGGGGCAGAGGAAGCGGTCAAGGAAGCTGGAATACCTGGTGAACCAATTATTCAATCAATAGGCACGGATAAAGTTCGTGTTCAAACTGGATCACTTTCCAATCCGCAATCATCCGCTTTGCAAGATGCATTAGCTGCAAAGTATTCAATAACGGTTGATTCAATCGATACTCAGATCATCGGACCTTCATGGGGTAAAGAGATCACTCGCAAGGCGGTCTACGGACTTATTGGATTTATAGTCGTTGTACTTCTGTATTTAGCAATGGCCTTTGAGCCAAAGATGGCTGTTTCGGCAATAATCGCAGTTATTCACGACGTATTCATCACTGTAGGAATTTATGCGCTCGTCGGTTTCGATGTAACTCCCGCAACTGTCATTGGCTTCCTAACGATTTTAGGTTACTCGCTCTATGACACCGTCGTTGTTTTCGACAAGATTCGCGAGAACACTCGTTCCATCACCGCAACTGGTAAGTCCACATTTTCACAGGCAGCAAATTTAGGCGTCAATCAAACGATTGTGCGTTCAGCAAATACATCTTTGATTGCACTTCTACCAGTTGGATCTATCCTCTTTGTTGGAGCGGGGCTTCTTGGTGCAGGAACTTTGAAAGATCTCTCACTTGCGCTATTTATTGGATTAGCAACAGGTACTTACTCTTCTATTTTCATCGCGCCACCGATTCTGGCAACTCTTCGTGAACGTGAGCCTGCCATGAAGGCTTTAGCGAAACGAGTTGCTTCACGAGGCGCTATGGCTAACTCAGAGGTAAATTCCGCAACTGGCAACGTCGTTAATAAGGTAGTTAATAATGATGTTACTCGCGGACCAAGAAACCAACCAAAGCGCAAAAAACGCCGTAAGTAGGTTTTAGGATGCCGGAACTAATAGGTCCTGTTCTGGCTGAGGTACGCCTTCATCATCCAACAGTAAAAGTCGAAGAGATTGAGCGTGCCTATGAGGTTGCTAAAAAAGCTCACGAAGGCCAACAGCGTAAATCTGGCGAACGTTATATAACGCATCCCGTTGCTGTAGCAGGAATTCTTGCAAATCTTGGATTAGATAAGGCGACAATTATCGCTGCACTCTTACATGACACTGTAGAAGATACTTCGTACAACTTAAAACATTTGCGCAATGAATTTGGTGATGAGGTAGCGAACTTAGTGGATGGCGTAACTAAATTAGACAAATTGGCATACGGTGAAAATGCTGAAGCCGAAACAGTGCGCAAGATGGTCGTTGCGATGTCCAGAGATATTCGGGTATTGGTAGTCAAGCTCGCAGACCGTTTGCATAACGCGCGCACTTGGGAATATGTAGAACCAGATTCTGCGCGACGTAAAGCGCGCGAAACTATTGATATCTACGCACCTTTGGCCCATAGATTGGGTATGAACGCGGTTAAGTGGGAGCTCGAGGATCTCTCCTTTAAAGTGCTAGAACCAAAGAAATACGAGGAGATTGTTCGACTAGTCGCTGAACGAAACCCTATGCGAGAAAAGATGACTGATGAGGTGGTTAGAGCGCTCTCTGAAGATCTACATAGAGATGGAATCACTGCAGAAGTCACAGGGCGCCAGAAACATTATTTCAGTATCTATCAAAAGATGGTTGTGCGTGGACGTGAATTTAACGATATTTACGATCTAGTTGGCGTTCGTGTGCTTGTAGACAATGTTCGTGACTGTTATGCAGTTCTTGGATCTATACACGCGCGTTGGAGCCCCGTACCGGGTCGTTTCAAAGATTACATAGCAATGCCGAAGTTCAATCTTTATCAATCGCTACATACGACAGTTATTGGTCCTAATGGAAAAGCTTTAGAGATTCAAATTCGTACAAATGAGATGCATGCGCGCGCTGAATACGGTATCGCAGCCCATTGGAAATATAAGTCAGGTGATAAGAATGCGGAAACCCCTGAGATGCTCTGGTTGCAACAGTTGCATGCATGGCAACAAGAGACACAAGATCCATCTGAATTTCTTGACGCGCTCCGTTTTGATTTAGGTAGTCCAGAGGTCTATGTCTTCACTCCCAAGGGGAAAGTTGTTGCCCTGCCGGGCGGATCAACTCCGGTTGATTTCGCTTACACAGTTCATACGGAGATCGGAAACAAAACAGTAGGCGCCAAGGTAAATGGACGTTTAGTACCGTTAGATACAAAATTAAATAACGGAGATGTCATAGAGGTAGTCACCAATAAGAATCCCCAGGCGGCGCCAAGTCGAGATTGGCTAAATTTTGTAAAGAGCCCGAGAGCTAGAAATAAAATCAAAGCTTGGTTTACTCGAGAAAGACGCGAAGAAGCGATCGACGCTGGACGAGAATCAATTGCGCGTCAAATGAGAAAAGCCGGTCTGCCCCTTCAAAAAATCTTCGCGGGTCAATCGTTGCTCGAATTGGCCCACGATTTGCGTTATCCAGATATTGATTCGTTGTACGCAGCAGTGGGAGATGGGCACATCTCTTCAGCGGCCGTTATAGATAAATTGCAGATCATTCTCGGTGTCGAGGATTCCGTTCCCGAGCCAACAATGGAGATTCCATCAAACGAATCATTTGCACGTCGAAGTTCTAGCGCAGTCGAAGTCGAAGGCGTGGATGATGTAGTTGCAAAATTAGCTCGCTGCTGCACACCAGTTCCTGGTGATGCAATTATGGGATTTGTAACCAGGGGCAATGGAGTATCAGTTCATCGCGCTGATTGCGTAAACGCTGAAGATCTTCAAAAACATCAAGGCGATCGAATAGTTCGGGTTAAATGGTTACAAGGCGCATCATCTATATTCTTAGTGAATATTCAAGTGGAGGCGTTGGATAGAGCTAGGTTGCTCTCCGATGTTACTAAAGCCCTTTCTGATGCCCACGTGAATATCCTTAACGCTGCTGTTAGCACTTCGAAAGATCGAATCGCAGTTTCACGTTTTACATTTGAAATGGCAGATGCAACTCATTTGGATGCGGTTCTAGCTGCAGTAAGACAGGTTGAAGGCGTTTATGATGTTTATCGAATCACCAACAATTAATTGAACTCAGCTAAACCTTTTTCTGCTTCACTTAACCATGATCGTCGTGCTTCAGCAGCGGCTCTAGCTTCCTCAGCTTTCTTAGTATTTCCAGCAGCCAGAGCCTTTGTTGCAGCTTCCTCGTAGGCGGCAATTGCCTTTGTCAACTGCACGACGACATCATTTGCGCGAGCTTTGGCGGCAGGGTCGCTTCGGCGCCATTTCTCAGCCTCAGCTTCTTTTAATGCATTTGAAACTTTATCCACTCGCTCATCTAATGCCGCGCGTTTATTCCGATCGGTGATACCAATCTTGCTCCATTCGGCCATCAATTCGCGGAATTCTTTACGAGCTTTATCTAAATCTGTAATTGGCAGAATTGCCTCAATCTTCGGCAATAAAGCCTCGCGCTTTAAGAGGTTTTCGGCCATCGTACCTTCGCGCTTCTCTAAATCCGCATTCTTTGCAGCGAAGAAAGTATCTTGTGCAGCCTTAAATCTCTCCCAAAGTTTTGTATCGTCGGCTTGCTTTCCACGACCGGCAGCTTTCCATTTATCCATAAGAGCTTTGTAGGCGCGTGCGGTTGCAACCCAATCAGTTGATTTAGCCAAAGCTTCGGCCTTTTCAACCAATTCGCGCTTTGTTGTGGAAACCTCTTTTTGGGAGGCAGCGAGTGTTGCAAAGTGTGTTCGGCGACGCTTATCGAATTTGTTACGTGCAGAGGAGAACCTCTTCCGAAGTTCCGCATCGCTCTTCGTATCTAAACGCGGCGCTGCCTTCCATTGATTTAGAAGCTCCTTCAAGCGCTCTCCTGTGACCTTCCAACTTTCAGAATCCTGTAGTGATTCAGCTTCATTAACGATGTTCTCTTTTTGAATTAGCGCATCGGCGCGACGAGCCTCACGCTCTGCCTTCTCAAGTGCCTTTTTAGCTTCATAAGTAGCACGATTAGATTCGATGATCTCCGGCAGTTGATTCAAAGAAGCATGAAGAGCCTCTAGATCTCCAACTACATTGCTATCGATAATCTGTTGTCGCAATTTATTCACTGCTTCGTGCGCATCAGTTGGCACCATTGCGTTACTTCTGATTCGAGCACCAAGAATAGCTACTTCAGATGCGAGAGCTTCAAATTTACGTACAAAGTATTGGAGCGCTTCTTCTGCGCTCTTGCCTGGATAAGAACCAACTGCTTTATCACCGTAAGGAGTTCTAACAAAGACAGTTCCGTCATCTGCGACATAACCAAATTTCGCTGGATCTCCGATTAACGCTGTAGCAGCGGATGGATTGATATGAGATGCGACTTGTGAGGGTGTCTCTGACATTTTTTAACTCCTTGCACTTCGAGCATTTTCTGCTCTCGTTGTAAGTCACCTTGTTAAAGGGCGACGGCGTAAGAGCATAAAGGCTACCCTCAGGGCGTGCTTGTAACAAACTTTCAGGCTCAGGCCTTCTCAACTAACTGCTGGATATTGGCATCCGGCAGGGGTGAGGAGTGCATAGTGGTCGATCCAGGTATGCCCAATGTTTCAGAGCAACTTGCGGATAAATTACGGGATTTTGATTTGAAACCTGTCGCGGTAATTATCACTCACGGGCATCTCGACCATACCTTCTCTGTCCAGCCAATCTGCGATGGTTATGGAATTCCAGCAATGATTCATAGTGATGATCGAGAATTACTTCTACACCCCGAACGAGCCCACGGCGTAGAATTCATTGCACAATTATCTGGAATCAAATGGCAAGAACCAACTGAGGTTGTAGAAATAAAAGATAAACAAGAGTTTGATTTAGTTGGTTTACATTTCAAAGCAATTCATTCACCAGGTCATACAAAAGGTTCGACAATTTTTACAGTTGGTGAAGAATTACTAATTAGCGGTGATGTGCTCTTCGCCGGTTCGATAGGTCGAACCGATCTACCTGGGGGTTCATGGGCATCGATGCAGAGGACCTTGAAAGAAAAGGTTTTGCCTCTGCCTGATCACCTTCAAGTTCTGCCAGGACACGGCCCAGAAACCACAATCGGGCGTGAGAGAAAATACAATCAGTTCCTATTGGATCTCTCCAATAGGACACGATAGAACTAGCTAGAACAAGATAGATGACAGCGATATTAAATAAATGTGAGGGTGGATTAGGGTGAATTTCCAAGCGCCAAAGGGTGTAAGTGAATATCTACCACCCCGCTCGGCGACCTTCGAATTTGTTCGAGAGAAATTATGTTCTCCTGCAAAGCGCGCTGGATATAAGTACATGGAGCTACCAGTATTTGAAGATACTGCGCTATTTACTCGTGGCGTTGGCGAATCAACAGATATTGTTACTAAGGAAATGTACACCTTTGAAGATAGAGGTGGCCGATCCATAACACTTCGCCCTGAAGGTACTGCAGGAGTTATGAGAGCAGTTATCGAACATGGTTTAGATCGCGGACAACTGCCAGTTAAAGCACTTTATGCCGGCCCGTATTTTCGGGCAGAGCGACCACAGAAAGGTAGATATAGACAGTTCTACCAAGTTGGAATTGAAGCTATTGGGCTTGAAGATCCATTGATTGATGCAGAGGTAATCTGGTTGGCAGATCAAGCTTTTAGAGAGATTGGTCTTAAGAATTATCGATTAGAGATCACTTCGTTGGGAGATGCAGAATCTCGGGGCGCACACCGCAAGGACCTTTTAAAATATCTTGAAAATTTGAAACTTGATGAAGTCACTGCATCTCGCGCTAAATTGAATCCCCTTCGACTTTTTGATGACAAGAGGCCCGAGATGATCGAGGCTATGGATAAAGCTCCAGTTTTATTGGATTATCTAAATGAAAAATCAAAGGCACATTTTGAAAAGGTGAAAAGCTATTTAGATGTATTAGGTATCAAATACGAAATAAATCGGAAGTTGGTTCGCGGATTTGATTACTACACTGGCACAACTTTTGAATTCATTCACAACGGTTTAGGTGCGCAATCTGCTATCGGTGGTGGTGGCCGATATGACAAGTTAATGAGTGAACTTGGCGGACAGGATTTATCTGGAATCGGCTGGGGCTTAGGTGTAGATAGAACAATTTTGGCGGCCGAAGAAGAAGGGGTAATCCCTGCAGATTTGGGAAGTGCTGATCTATTCATTATCCCTCTAGGTACTCAGAGCGAGGCATTGAAAATTGCTACTGCACTGCGCGCCGTCGGAAAAGTAGTTGAGATTGCCTTCGGGGACAGAGCCTTAAAAGGCGCAATGAAAGCGGCTGATAAATCAGGTGCCAAATATCTAATTGTTCTGGGTGAGAATGAGGTTTCTTCAGGTACGGTCGAGTTAAAAACGATGTCATCTGGTGATACGAGAAGCGTTAGAATTAGCGACTTAGCAAAAGGGATTTAATTCAATAAGAGATCAATTTCGATCCTCAGTATTGAATTAGGTAATAAGAAGAAATTAACGGGATTAAGGAACGCGCATAAATGCTTCGCACTCATAATTCAGGGGAGCTCCGTGCTAGCCATGTAGGTCAAACGGTCACGCTCACAGGTTGGGTTGCTAGAAGAAGAGATCACGGCGGCGTAGCTTTTATTGATTTAAGAGATGGCTCTGGTTGGTGCCAAGTAGTAATTAATGATGAAGAAACTGCAGGCGCTTTGCGAGCAGAGTGGTGTTTGAAGATAGTCGGGGAGGTTATTGCAAGACCTTCTGGTTCAGAGAATCCGAATACTCCAACGGGTGCAATTGAAGTTGTAGCTAAGAATGTGCAAGTCCTCTCTGAAGCAGCACCGCTTCCGTTTCCAGTTGATTCAGGTGATGATTCAAATATTTCAGAAGAGGTAAGACTTAAGTATCGATATTTGGATTTACGGCGCGAAGTTCCGGCAGCAAATCTTCGCTTGCGCTCAAAGGTCACTTCGGTGATTCGGCGCGTGATGGAAGAGGAAGAATTCCATGAGATCGAAACTCCTTATTTGACTAGATCCACACCCGAAGGGGCTAGAGATTTTCTCGTTCCAGTTCGTCTTCAACCTGGTTCTTGGTATGCCTTGCCGCAATCACCTCAATTATTTAAGCAGCTGTTAATGGTTGCGGGCTTAGAGCGGTATTACCAAATTGCAAGATGCTTCCGCGATGAGGATTTCCGAGCGGATCGCCAACCGGAGTTCACTCAGCTCGACATCGAGATGTCATTTATCGATCAAGAAGACATCCTTACTCTGATTGAGAAATTATTGACAAAAATTTGGCGCGAAGTAAAAGGTTATGAAATTAAATTACCTATACCTCGTATGACCTATAAAGATGCAATGGATCGCTTTGGATCGGATAAACCAGATCTTCGTTTCGGGTTAGAAATTACCGAGATGACCGAATTCTTCAAAGATACGCAATTTAGAGTATTTCAAGCGCCATATGTTGGTGCTGTTGTGATGCCAGGTGGCGCAGATTCTCCACGACGGGAATTAGATGCTTGGCAAGATTGGGCCAAGGCTCGTGGCGCCAAAGGACTTGCTTATATTTTGGTTCAAGAAGACGGAGCCCTCGGAGGACCAGTCGCTAAGAATCTATCTGAAAAGGAACTATCTGAAGTTGCTGCCAAGGCAGGAGCTAAACCCGGTGATGCAATCTTCTTTGCAGCTGGAGTGAAAAGCGAATCTCAATCTCTTCTTGGCGCAGTTCGTTTAGAAATCGGACGACGTCGAAACTTAATTGATGAAAGTAAATGGGAATTTCTTTGGGTTGTTGACGCACCTATGTTCGAACGCACAGATGACGGGGGATGGACTGCAGTTCACCACCCTTTTACGGGACCTAAGCCAGAATTTTCTAAGACTTTCAAGACGGATCCTGAGAACGCATTGGCATATGCCTATGACATAGTTCTAAATGGAACCGAGCTTGGCGGCGGATCTATTCGTATCCATGATCAAGAGATTCAACGGGATGTTTTTGATGTAATAGGTTTAACGAAAGAAGAGGCGCAGAGCAAGTTCGGCTTTCTTCTAGAAGCATTTCAATATGGGCCACCACCTCATGGTGGACTTGCAATTGGTATCGATCGACTCTGCGCATTATTAGCGGGTGCAGATTCAATTCGTGAAGTTATCGCCTTTCCCAAGACAGCATCTGGAGGCGATCCATTAACTGGCGCACCTACCCCTATAACCGCTGCTCAACGTAAAGAAGCAAATATCGATTTTAAGCCAGAAGTGAACAACGAAATTAATTCAAGAAGCGAAAAGTAATTACAGATGCGAAGAAAGCCAATCTTTGGA
>CAYFJY010000006.1:0-22641 GCA_964343665.1 uncultured Actinomycetes bacterium
TTATTTCATAAATAGTGCATTTAGGCGGCGAGTGGTGAAGTAGAGACCTCCCGCAATGAATAGTCCAAAATAGGCAAGATGCACAAAGATTGATGAATTAACTGTTCCGAGTGTAAGCATTCGCATCAAATCAATTCCTTGAGTAAGCGGAGTCCAGCGAACGATATTTGCTAGCCATTCAGGCAATACTGAAAGCGGGAAGAATGAACCACTAAATAAGGTGATCGGCAAAATTACAATATTGATCATTCCCATGTGTTGAAAACTAGTCATGTAACTTGTGCAAGCCATGCCGATAGCGGCGAATCCGAATCCAATTAGCGCACCTGCAGGTATCGCTAATAAAGCCCACCAAGATTTAATCAAACCAAGTGGAGTAACTACTGCCATAAAAGCAGTTGAATAGAAAGCTCCTCGTAGAAGTGCCCAAGCAATTTCTCCTAATGCGACATCTAATGGTCCAAGCGAAGTTGCCAACATCGCGTGATAAAGACGAGATTCGTGAATCTTAAAGAAGACATTCCATGTGGCATCCATGATGGCGCCCATCATTGCCGCAGATGCCAATAATCCAGGTACAACGAACGCTGCATAACTTACCGATACGCCATTATCTAATTTAATTTCGCCGATAAATTGTCCAACTCCAAAACCAAAAACCACCAAGTTCAATAGTGGCTCGATGAATCCAGATAGAACCACAATCCAAGCAGAGGATTTAAATTGAATCCAACTTCTTTCAAGTACTACTTGGGAACGACCTGAATAAATACCTTCAGCCGGCTTCCCAATTCGCTTCTCCGCGATCGCAACTGCAGACAGGAAACTCACTTTGCAAGTCTCCTTTCAAAAGCGCGGAATGCAAAAGTCAATCCAATAATTATCATGGAAAAGAGGAATGCAATATGAGTTAAGACCAACCAGGCCGGAATATCGTGGCCATAAGTTAAATAACGACCCAGATCTGTTGCATGCCAAAGTGGCGAGATCCAGCCAACCCAACGAATATATATTGGAATTGAATCTAGCGGAAAGAATGTTCCACTTAAGAAGAACATCGGCTGAATGATGAAACGGCCAACAAATGTGAAGAAGTGGTCTTCATTTTTAACATTTCCTGCAAATGCCAACATCACTGCGCCAAATGCAGCGCCAGCAAGCACTCCCGCAGGTATCGCAAGCCATGCGTGCGGAGCTTTGAGAACTCCAAATGCAGCCATGATCAGGTAGTAACAGACGACGGTAAACATGTTTCTTAACATTGCAGCCCAGTAAACGCCGAGCGCAATTTGGCGACCTTGAAGTGGCGTCGCATTCATTCCAAAGAAAGTTTTATTCCAGAGAAAACCGCCAAGTGTTGGGAAGATGGTTTCATCCATTGAACCTTGGATGGCCGCGTTTGCAAGGAGTGCGGGAGCAAGAAATACTAAATATGGAACTCCATCTATCCCGCCTGAGCTTCTATTAATTAAAGTGCCAACACCTGCCCCGATGGCTAATAAATATAGGAGAGGATTCATTACCGAATAAGCGACGATAATTGTTCCGAATTTGCGCATGTTCATATAGCGCGCTTCAAATACGAAACGTGAGCCTACTCCAGCTACTTTACGCATTACTCAATCAATGTTCTTCCAGTTAATCGCAAGAAAACATCTTCTAGAGATGAACGGCGAACCAATGAAGTGCGTGGGTGCATGCCGGTTCTCATGATCTCTTCCAATACATGTTCTGCATCTTCTGAATAAAGCAGGATTCGATCGGGGAGCACTTCCAATCTTTCACACTTGTCGCGCAATTGATCCGCAACGGTTTCATTATTCTCGGACCCAAATCTAAGTTCCAATACCTCTTTAGAGGAGTATCGCTTTATCAAATCAGCCGGTGATCCTTCTGCCATGATTTTTCCACGGTCGATGACAATTAAACGTTCGCAAAGTTGTTCGGCTTCATCCATGAAGTGGGTGGTAATAACAAGCGTTACACCCTTCTCTTTTAATCGGAATAAGCGATCCCAGAGAATATGGCGTGCTTGGGGGTCTAAACCAGTGGTTGGCTCGTCTAGCATCAAAATATCTGGTTCGGATACGAGCGCTCGCGCAATGGTAAGGCGTCGCTTCATTCCTCCAGATAATGATTCAACTTTTGCATCGCGCTTCTCTTCAAGTTGCGCAAATTCAAGCAACTCTTCAATCTTTCCTTTTATGAATTTACTTGAAAGCCCAAAGTAGCGCCCATAAATATAGAGATTCTCAGTGACCGAAAGTTGTTCATCTAAATTATCTTTTTGTGGAATTACGCCAAGATGTGCGCGAATCTGTGGCCCGAATTTCTCAGGATCTTTTCCGAGAATTGAGATCTCGCCACTTGTGCGCTGTGAAGTTGCACCAATAATGCGCATTGTGGTTGATTTACCAGCGCCATTTGGCCCAAGTAATCCAAAAGATTCGCCTTTATAGACTGAAAAATCTATGCCATCAACTGCAGTGAAGTCACCAAATTTTTTCGTTAAACCGCGAGCGATAATTAACTCTTCAGAATTTTTTAAAGACACGGTTGGCAGTTTATTGCTTTATGCGCGTAGCGTCTGAGCTAATTCTGCGAAATCCTCTACGAGGATATCAATTTCACGTTGCCCGTGAGCTAATGAGATCAACCATTGCTCATCAAGACCAGGAGGGGTGATGATCCCGCGGTTTATAGACCAGAGCCACGATAATTCTGCAACCTTAAAGTTAGTTGATTTGTAATCGCGATAATTTCGTACCGGTGTTGGTGACCAAGTAATGCAACCTTTGACGCCAAATCCAACGGTATGCGCAGGCAATTCATATTCGTTGATTACATCAGTAATTCTAAGAAGTGCTTGATCGTTCCAATTTTCAGCCTTTGCAAGCGCACCTGGAGTGCATATCTTGTCGATCGCGCGAACTCCAGCCATAGCAAGTGGATTTCCATTGAAAGTTCCAAAGTGCGCCATACGACCATCAACTACAGTTTCCATGAAGCGATAATCTCCACCGAAAGCAGCAAGCGGAATGCCTCCGCCGATAGATTTAGCAAGACAAATTAAATCTGGATTGACACCCAATCTTTCAGATGCGCCTTCAGGTCCTGCAGTTAATCCAGTTTTAACTTCATCAAAAATTAAAACGACATCGTACTCTGTGCAAAGTTCTCGAATTCGCTCTAAGTAACCAGCATCTGGAAGCACAATACCGATATTTTCTAAAACTGGTTCCATGATCAAACATGCGATCTCTTTCGCATTTTTCTTAAAAATCTCTTCAACGGCTTCAGCATCGTTGTAAGGAACAACCCAAACTTCTCCTGGAACAGCGCCGTAAGGAACAACTGAATTTGGTAGATGTTCGTCTCCAGCTGCATCGACAGAAGGTTTACTTGAGACCATTAATGGGTCATAACTTCCGTGGTATCCACCTTCAATCTTCATAACACCATTGCGACCGGTATATGCGCGCGCAGTACGAACTGCATACATTGTCGCTTCGGTGCCAGAGTTGGTAAAGCGGACCAAATCTAAGCTGAATCTTTTACAGATTCTTTGTGCAGCATCGGTTGAAATAGGCGAGGGAGTAACAAATAGAGTTCCAATTTCTAATGCGCTCTGTAGTTCACGTACAACGTCTGGATTTAAGTGACCAGCCAACATCGCACCAAATCCCATCGATAAATCAAGTAATTGGCGGCCATCGACATCAGTCATCCAAGCACCTTGAGCAGAGACAATAGATAGCGGATATGGATCCCAATGCTGGAAGGAACTTGTTGCTCCCAAAGGAAGCACAGTCTTTGCGACAGTGTTCTCTTGACCAGATTTGGTTGTGGTCGCTTTATATCGTGCCCACTCTTGATCTAATAGAGCGGTAAGTCTTGATTCGTTTAGCGGCTTTACTGAACTCGGTGTGTGTCTAAACGTTTGTGCGTGGTTAGCGCGGGTTTGCATTTGTTAATCAGTACATACAATTGTCAAGGTCGCCTTCGACCAGAGATTGAGTTGTACTCTCCTTTTCCTGAGTGCTCGTTCTAAAGAAAAGGTTATCAGTTTAAAATTTAAAGGCAAGTCTCGCGTGTTTACGCTTCTAATTTACGCTCAAGTTTATGTTTTATGACGAATATTAAGGTTATAACAATCGCTAAAAATGCAATTGCCCAATATCTGAGAGCTTTCTCTAATTTATCTAAATTGCTCGCGAAAAGATATCCAAGTGTTACAACCACTGAACTAAAAACGATTCCACCAGCAGCATTCCATTTAAGGAAAGTTTTATATGGAACTTTATTCAATCCCGCGAGAGCGGGAACCAGCGCTCGTAAAAGTGCTTGTGCTCTTCCAAAAAATATTGCCCAACCATCATATTTATCAAAGATATGTTGAGCGAGATTCCATCGTTTTTCACCAACAAATCTTCCAAAGCGATTTGTTTTAATCCTAGGCCCAATGTGTTTGCCCACTTCGTATCCAACGGAATCTCCAGCGATCGCTGCAATTATTGCCACAATCAGAAATAACCAGAATGGCCAAACTTTTGCATGTGCGAGCACTCCGCCAATTAGAAGAGATGTCTCACCGGGAAGCACAAACCCAACGAAAGCCGCTGCTTCTGCGAAGACAAAGAGTATGAGCAAGGCAAAAAGCGGAATGTGTAAATTATGCGAAACCAGCCAATTAGCTTGCTGGTGAATCCAAGCGGACATGGTCAGAGAGTAGCGATTATTTCTTAGAACTTATCAAAGATAAATTTGAGAGATTTAACGACCGAAGGCTTCTGATTCTTGGTTTTTAGTAGGAAAGCTAGCCTCATTATTGGCGCTTTGAAACCAAAGACTCTCTTGAAGATCTTCGCTCTTGCACTTAGATCCATATCGCTACCCCAACGAGAACCTGAACTCTCCTTTGGATGCACTGCAACTACGACTGGTAGATGAACACCTTTTAGCCCAGCGCGAAGCGCATCCGCAATAAAGATATATTCATCTCCCAAATAATTCTCTGCCCCTGCTCCAAAATTTTCATCGAATTTAAGATTTAGATTTCTAATCGAATCAACTCGCACCAGCATTTCGTAAGTAGCGGCACGGGCTGAGTTAGAAAGTTTTAAAGGGGCTACCTTATTCTCATATCTTTTACGTAGATTTCCTTCATCATCAATAGCCTGAGCAAGAATTATCGAGCAATCGGGGTTTGCTTTAAAATAATTGATAGCCTCGATGATTCCATCATTTTTAAATGTAATGTCATCATCACCGAAAATTAAGAATTCACCGGTTGCATGCTGCAGAGCCGCATTTCTACTCTTAGCAACACCAATACTTTTCAATTCAATTAATTTGACTTTAGATAGTTCTAGAACATATGAAAGTTCATTTGGATTTTGTACCAGTGCTAAGACTTCATGTTCTTCGGGGAAATCAGGACGTTTAAGATTTTTTATACGATCGGCCATCGTAGAAAAACCGAAAGTTAAAAGTGGCCTACTCGACATTTGGTTTTGAAGTCTCGATTATTGCTTTTGCTCTCGCATATTTCGCTAATGAGCGGGATATGTTTGATAAAACAGAATTTTGTAACCTTGCTCCCAAGAAAATAACCAAGGTATTTGATACAGAGATTTGTCCATCCAGGCTAAAGAAGAGAAGCACTCCAAGTAGAAGGAGCATTCCAGCACCCGATGCAAGCGCGCCACCTTCTCCTGCACGAACTCGATGGCCGTGGCGATTTGCAGCACCAGGAGCCTCTGCACCTTTTAATTTAGCAAGTTCAAGTTGCACAACAAGTTGTTTGGAAAAAATCCCACCTAAGAAGTACAAGATTCCAATGATAATTACGATATTTATGAGAGCTATGAAGGGTTTGATGAGCGCGAAGAACGCCAAGATCGCAATTAATTGAACGCCGTAACTTAATATATTTGTAAGCTCGAACGCCATCGACCATTCGGCATTCTCTTCTCTCTTACTTCTCTGCTTATTTGCGGCTTTGAAAGATCTTTCAAATGCAGTGACTCTGTAACTTCTCTGCAGATATTGACCAATTCGAGTGACAATGAAGAAAATCAGAAAACCAATCACCAGGAACTTGAACCTAGTTGAAGAGACTTTCGATTCATCTAAAATCAACTTTGAGAAGAATTTCATAACAAGTAATTCAGAAACAGAGATTCCAGCGGCGATTCCGGAGAGAACCAATAAAACCCAGCGGAATCTTCCCTTTGGAAATAACGCTCGAAACCCCGAAATCGTCTCTTGAATAATTAAAAACATCAGGCGCTCAACTTTCGTGAGCTTAGAATGGAAACCAAGTGGCCAACCGTGACAAATAACGCCAGATATAGGCCGTAACTAATCAATAGTGCGCTTCCCTGGAAAAGTAGAATCACAATTACCATTTCAACTGAATGAAATAGCCTTTGCACTGCGAGTATCCGAAATGGAGCTCTTGCCAAGCGAATTAACTGGTTCTCTGGCTCACCAACATCTTTAGCATCTGCTAATTTTGGTAAACCTGCATAGGCTCTCGAGACATGTACCGCATCATTAAAAGCTTTATTTAAAATTATCGTGATAGATAAAAGCGCTGCGAGAAATAGTAATTTGTAATCAGTTACGGGCGATGAAGTTAACCTCCAAGCAAGCGCAATTGGAATAAAACCTTCCGTTAGGTAATGACCAAGGCGATCTAAAAACACTCCCTTAGGAGATTGGCTCTCTCTCCAGCGTGCAATTTCGCCATCGCAGCAATCCCATAACATCTGTAATTGAGATAGGAAGAATGCGATTGCTAGTCCAGTTGCTCCTTTAATTTGTAACGCGAATCCAACGGAGATACCGGTAATAATCATTAAATATGTGACGCCATTTGCAGTTATGGGCGTCTTTAAAAGTATCCGCGTTAAATAAGGTGAGATTCTTCTTAAGTACAGATCTGCAACCCAATGTTCTGCATTTGATCGCCCAGTAACAGAGACTGGCTGAGAGATTTCACGGATCTCTGCGATAGTGGGATTTGCAGGTCGGGTGCTCATTAGCGAACCTTACTTAACCTTTTTTCCCAGAGTGAGAGATAACCCATTGCAGGGAAGAAATACCTAGGAATAGCGCTCCGAAATACCAAGTTAGATAATCAAAATTCCAACCGGTGATGGCTGCTCCGCCTAATAAAAGGATTCTGCCACCTACAAATAACCCAAGTGCGCTTAACCAAATAGGCTTCTTCTCGCCTTGAAGTGCTCTATAGAGATTGTCGTAGTGATGAAAGAGAATTGAAAATAGAAGGAAGAAAGTCATCGCGCCAATTAAATCTCGGCTAGCAAATATCATAATTAGAACAATTGCTTCGATTGCTCTAATTGCAGAAGGTTCAATCCAGTCATATCTCGTAGTAAAAGCACGTCGCATACCTAAGAGATCAAGCTGATTGATAATAAGAGGTTTATTAATTCTCTCCAAGTTCATTTTGCGCGTGCGAATAAAACGTCCACGATACACAACGGCCGCTGAAATAAATGCCAGTATTGGCATAATAGTGAATGTAAATGCAGCGCCACCTATTACGGCAGATGCGCTAATTGCCAACCAACGTTCACCTATCGGGAATTGAATTATCTTTCCAAGCCAGTAACGAAGCCTTCCCTTTGGTTCACGTTCTGTAGGGATGATTCCATCAAATTCAGCCATGAAATCAACAGGTTTTGAGAAATTCTCTTCTGCACGAATCTTTACGACTTGAGCAAAGTTGTAATCGGATAGATGTCTAAAAGTTTGAATCACCATCATGGCCATCGCTGGTATCCAAAGGTTACGACCATCTAGTTGTGCACCATAAGCAAGACCCATAAAGACCATGTATTCCTTGACGCGATCTGTAACAGCATCAAGCCAAGCACCAAGTTTTGAGAATTTGCGAGTGTATCTGGCAAGCTCTCCATCAACGCAATCAACAATGATGCTTACTTGTAACAAAACCGCACCAATAAAAATCGACCAGAAGTCACCATGAGAGAACGAGTAAGCAGAGTAGAGGCCAATAGCAAAAGAGAGAAGAGTTACTTGATTTGGAGTGGCTCCAATTTTCACTGCCAACCAGGTCAAAATCTTTGAGAATTTACGTAAGAAAAATACTGAGAAGAAACCATCATTTGCGCGGTTAGCCATTCGTAATCGGACTGATTCCATATTTAAGTTGGAAATTTCCGCTTTAACTTTTTCTTTTAGAGTCTTGTCAGATGTACGTGCAAATGGCGCAGCCCAAACATCAGCTGCGTCAACTCGAATCATCGCTCTAACTAAAGCAACCAAAGTCAGGTCAATTGCATTTCCATTTGCGCCACGTGAACTTGCCTCAGTAAGCACAGAGATAATCTCAGTTCGTTGGTTTTGGGATAAACGAATAGCCCCGACAAATGTCCTATTACCTACCGTCACTTTATGGCTTGCAGATGTTGCACTTGCGATTCGATTTTGCCTAACCAAAGTATCGCCATTTTTTTGTGCAGCAACCAATGCAGCAGAGGCGATTCTCGGATAGTCAGTCAATAGATCCATGTGCGGCTCTGCAATCACACTATTGGCATCAACCAAAATCAGATCTGATGTAGAACTTTCAAATTTTTGAAGAATTTCTTGGAGTGATGTCTCGGAAGTAACTTCGAGCGTGGTTAATGACTGATTCATTTCCTGTAGTATAAATCTATGGCCATTCAAGTTGTGATTCTTGCTGCAGGAATGGGCACCCGTCTTGGAAAACCATGGCCAAAACCACTAACTCCCCTTGCTGATGGCCGTTCTATCATGCAGCAGCAGCTTGAGAATGTAACAAAAGTTTTTGGCGATAGCGCTCGCATCTCTATCGTGGTGGGTTTTAAATTAGAGATGATTATGGAAGCTCATCCAGATGCAACTTTTATTTATAACGAGAATTACGATCAAACAAATACCTCAAAGAGCCTTTTAAAAGCGCTTCGTGCATCTCAAGAAAGTGGCGTTCTCTGGCTCAACGGCGATGTGGTCTTTGATCATCGAGTTTTAGAGCGTGTAAAAGATCGAATTCTCAACGAGAAATCCTTTGTTTGTGTAAATACTTCTGCAGTCGGCGAAGAAGAAGTCAAATACACAGTTGATG
Organism: uncultured Actinomycetes bacterium; assembly: GCA_964343665.1. Taxonomy (GTDB): domain Bacteria; phylum Actinomycetota; class Actinomycetes; order Nanopelagicales; family Nanopelagicaceae; genus ZLKRG08. The sequence goes on from CAYFJY010000006.1 coordinate 9,143, forward strand.
AAAAAGGAAACATAAACTCCCTGTCAAAGAAGGTTGAGAACGCTTTAGGCGAGGCTGTCGGTATTAACTTCATTTCAAAGTTTCATAAAACATCGACGATTAACCACTTGATTGAGTGTGCTGATAATGATTATTTTGAGCGTGGTCTTGAATTGGCTATCGAAAACGATGGAATTGAGATTGAACCTGTAGATATCTCTGATTTATTTGCAGTAGAGGTAGATTTCCAAGCAGATTTAGATCGTGCTAATTCTGCTATTAATTGAACTATTAATCGAAGTGGTTAGGTAATCGAATTGGCAATTGTTAATAAGAAAGCTCCCACAGATTTAAATGTTCATCCATTGATCGCAAATAGATGGAGCCCAAGAGCATTTGCTTCAGATGCCGAAATGTCAGACACTGATTTGCTATTAATTTTGGAAGCAGCGCGCTTGGCGCCTTCTGCTTTTAATGAACAACCTTGGCGCTATTTTGTGGGCAGAAAAGGCGATGAGGTTTTCACACAAATACTCGCAGGCCTTGGAGAGTTCAATCAGAAATGGGCGAAGAATTCCAGCGTTCTTTTATTGGTTTGTGGAACCAAGCAGCGTGCAAATGGTGATCCTCACCCAAGCTTTCAATATGACTTAGGTTTATCGGTTTCTCAAGCAACTTTTCAGGCCCATCATCTTGGATATGTCTCACACCAAATGACCGGCTTCAATCATGATTCAATGTGCAAAACATTTGATTTAACAACTCTAGAGCCGGTTGTGGTGGTCGCAATCGGAAAACAAGGTGATGCCGACACTTTGCCGGAACAGATGGCAGAGCGCGAAAAAGCAAAACCATCTCGCAAAGCGCTATCTGAAATAGTGCTTAAAGGCTCGCTCTAATCTCCCAGAGATCTGGAAATACCGGATTAAATAAAGTACTTGCTAAGTACTTAACTCCACTAGACCCACCAGTTCCACTCTTACTTCCGATGGTTCGCTCTACCATCTTTACATGGCGATAGCGCCATTCTTGTAGACCTTCATCGATATCAACTAATCGTTCGCAGACCATCGCAGCTTCTAAATCTTCACGATGTACTTTAATTAGCGCTTTTTGTACTGCTTCATTTGGTTGATAATGGTCGCGGAGATTGCGATTTAATATCTCTGAAGGAATTACAGCGCCTCGCTTTGAAAGATAAACAAGCATCGAATCCCAAAGAGAACGCTTTCCAAGTAGTTCTCTTATCTCTTCGCGTGTTGCAGGAGGTAGATGGCTTGCGAACTTCTCATCTCGACGTCCAAGAATCGCTTCGACCATCCTAAATTGTGCAGACTGAAAACCACTTGAAGCGGCTAAGTAACTTCTAAAGGACAGGAATTGAAGTGGAGTCATTGTTTCTAAGATATCAACTTGGCTAACACAGGTTTTTAAGATAGTTCGGATACGGCCAAGAACACCTAAAGCTCGATGAGTTTCATTTGCCTCAAGTGCTCGTTGTGCTTCAGCAAATTCATGTATCAATTGCTTGAACCAAAGTTCGTAGGTTTGATGAATTATGATGAAGAGCAACTCATCGTGCTCGGGTCCTTCAGATAGCGGCTTCTGTAGATTTAGAAGTTCATCTACTGCAAGATAACCAGTGTAGGTCAGTGCAGATTCGTAATTCTCGCTCATGTGACTCTTGAGCCTCCTTTGCCAGAGCCGATGTATCGCTTATTTGCAACTAAATCACGCAAACGATCAAATCCATCCCAAACTTCCGTGTATGAAGTCGGTAGCGGACTTATTGCAAGTCGAATTGAATTTGGCACTCTATAGTCAGGAATCACATTGATCTCTGTGCGCATCGCTGCTGCAATCTCCTTTGCATCAGGGTGTATCAGTGAAATGTGTCCTCCGCGTTCGGATGCATCGCGCGATGTGTTCAGCGTAAAACCAAGTGGGGCCAACCAAGCATCGTATAAAGCAATCATCATCTCAGTTCCTTTTGCACTTTTATGGTTGATTGCTTTTATTCCTGCCTCTTCAATCATTTTGAAAGCTGTCTTTACGCATCTAATTGCCAACAATCCTGGGCTCGCTATCTGATAACCACGCATAGTGTTCATATCTCTTGAAAAAGTAGGCCCCATCTCGAATTGATCAGCTTGTGCAAACCAACCTTGAATCGGAACTTGCAACTCTCTCTGTACACGTTTGTTTACATACATCCAAGCTGGAGAGCCAGGTCCAGAATTTCCATATTTATATGTGCAACCAACTGCAAGATCCACTCCATTTTCATCGAAATTCATCTCGATTGCGCCGACTGCATGGCTAGCATCCCACAACATAAATGCGCCATGTTTACGTACTAAGTCATTTATTTCTTTGATTGGCGAGCGCGCACCAGATCTGTATTGAATAACTTCGAGAGTTACTAGCGCAACATCATCATTTAGATATTTTGAGAGAATCTCAGAAGTGATTCTCTCGTGTTTGGCATCGCCAGGTTCGTTATCGATAGTTACTAAATTTAATCCGAATTGTCGCGCTAGACCTTGCAATATATATCTATCAGTTGGGAAATTTGCTGCATCAATAATTATGGTCTTACGGTTTGGCCTTGCTTGTATTGCTGCTAATGCCAATTGATAGAAATTTATCGATGTTGTGTCGCAAACTAGAACTTGACCGGCTGCTGCGCCTAGCGCTGCACGACCCAACAAATCACCAACTGTCTGTGCCTCATCAATCCAATGCGCCCATCCCGCAACCGCTTCTTCGCCCCACTCATTTACCATAAAGTCATTTACAACTTTAATAGTGGCTTTTGGTAAACGACCCAATGAGTTTCCATCTAGGTAACATTGATTTGGATCATTTATGACAAATTGTGAACGGTATTTAGCAAGCGGGTCTTGAGCGTCTAAAGCAAGAGCATATTCACGGTTTGTGACTTCCATGGTGCGAGAGCCTACTCTTATGCCGCTATGGCACGGAACCTTGTAAATCTAGAAAATGTCAGTAAAGCCTTTGATATTAAGGAACTTTTGCGTGAAGTGAGTATTGGCATTTCGCAAGGTGAGCGAATCGGAATTGTTGGGCGCAATGGCGCTGGAAAATCAACATTGATGAAGATAATCGCGGGCACAGAGGATCCAGATTCTGGTCGTGTAACTAGAAGTGGTGGTGTGAAAGTTGGGATTCTCTCTCAGATCGATAGCGCACCAAAAGGTGCAACTGTCAGAGATGTTGTACTTGGAAACAAAGCTACGCATGAATGGGCGAGAGATGCCGGAGTTCGTGCAATCTTCACCGGACTATTTGGCGGCTATCAAGATGAGTTATTTACTCGTGGTTTTGCATCGCTATCTGGTGGCGAAAGAAGAAGAGTTGGTTTGGCTAAATTGCTAGTAGAAGATTTGGATTTGATTCTTCTTGATGAACCAACTAACCATTTGGATATAGAGGGTGTTGCTTGGTTAGCAGAACACTTAAAAACAAGGAAAAATCTAGCGGTAATTGTCGTAACGCACGATCGATGGTTCTTGGATGAGGTCACTGATAGAACTTGGGAAGTTGTAGGCGGAGAATTAGAAGAGTACGACGGCGGTTATTCTGCATATGTCTTAGCAAAAGCAGAGCGTGCTCGCCAGCAAGCAGCCATGGATGCAAGAAGAGATAATTTGTTGCGAAAAGAGTTGGCTTGGCTAAGGCGTGGTGCACCAGCTCGAACAAGTAAACCGAAATTTAGAGTTGATGCTGCAAACGAATTAATCGCCAATGAGCCACCACCGCGCGATAACACTGAACTTTTGAAATTTAGCCAAAACCGTCTCGGTAATACCGTTTATGAATGTCAGCATCTTCAGATTCGCGCTGGGGAGCAAATATTGATTGAAGATTTATATTGGAATATCGGGCCAGGCGAACGAATTGGAATTGTTGGAGTAAATGGTGCAGGTAAAACCACACTGATGAGAACTTTGGCTGGCGAAATTTTCCCAAACGCGGGCAAATTAGTAAAAGGTGTAACCGTTAAATCTGCGATGCTCTCGCAACATTTGAGTGAATTAAATCCAACTTGGCGTCTTCTTGAAGCTGTCGAGAGAGTCGCAACTCGGGTGGAATTGGGCGGCGGACGTGAACTTTCAGCCTCACAACTTTGTGAAAGATTGGGCTTTGATCGCGAATCGCAATGGACTCCGGTTGGAGATTTATCGGGTGGAGAGAAGAGAAGACTCCAATTAACAAGACTGCTGATGGATAGTCCGAATGTATTACTTTTAGATGAGCCAACAAATGATTTTGATATTGAGATTTTGACAGAATTAGAAGATCTATTGGATAGCTTTGCAGGAACTTTGATTGTCATCTCTCATGATAGATATTTTCTAGAACGCACTTGTGATCGAGTAGTAGGTCTCTTAGGGGATGCAAAACTCACAGATTTACCAAGAGGTGTTGATCAATATTTAGAGTTACGTGAAAAGCAGATTCTTGATGAAATACCTAGAATCTCTAACGAGAAGAGAATCTCATCAGCTGCTGAGGGGCGTCAATTTAAAAAAGATTTGGCCCGCATTGAAAGGCAGATTGAACGTGCTGATGCTGAGGTACTCGAATTATTAAAGGCGCAAGAAAAAGCGGCTTTTGATGCGGAAGCTCTGATTGAAGCAACTAAAAATCTAGAAGAGGCACAGAGAAAACGCGAAAAACTTGAAGAAGAGTGGTTGAATATCTCAGTTCAATTGGAGAGTTAATTGCGCCTCGATATCGTCGCTTTTCTTACTGCAACCCTAATAGCAATTCAAGCTCGTGCAAATGGAGAGCTCTCACATTTACTGGGAAATCCAATTCAAGCTGCGACAGTCTCATTTGGTTCAGGCTTATTAATAATCGCAATATTTGCTGCGACTCACCACGGCATGAGACAAGGTCTGCTTGGAATCAAACATGCTGTCAAAGAGGGCAAACTGCAACGTTGGAATCTTTTTGCGGGGATGCTGGGCGGAACTTTTGTTGCAATTCAAACTAACACCGTGCCACTCATTGGAGTTGCAATATATTCAGTAGCTTCTATTTCTGGACAGACTATCTCTTCATTGATGGTGGATTCATTTGGACTATCTGGCGGATCAAAGAAACAGATTACCTTTCGCCGTATTTTTGCCTCATTCATAACGGTTTTTGCAGTCTTAGTATCGGTCTGGGATCGAATCGATGCTAAGAACTTAACACTATTACCTGTGGCGCTAGCAGGGCTTGCTGGTGGAATAGTTGGAATTCAACGCGCATTAAATGGAAAGATAAATATCTACTCAGGCCAACATTGGACCACCTCATTATTAAATTTCATAATGGGAACGTCATTCCTATTAATTCTTACAGCAATATTGATTCCCGCTGGCCACTATAAATTTGAACCTCTACCAAGTGGCCCATGGTGGATTTATACCGGTGGGGTACTTGGAGTTATCTATATCGCCTATTCCGCGACAATTGTCCAACACTTAGGTGTATTAGCATCCACTTTACTAAGCGTTGGCGGAAACTTATTTGGTGCGCTAATTATAGATTGGTTAGCACCAATTCACGGAGCGAAGGTCAGCATCTGGTTGATCTCAGGAATTTGTTTATCGTTTTTAGGAGTTATCGTCGGCGGCGTAAGTAGCCAACGAAAGAAGAGATAATCGAAGCTCCAATAAAGAATGCGGCAAGTGCATAACTGGAACTTTTAACTAATGGAATCGTTGCAGCGTAGTAACCTGCAAGAGTTATTAATACCGCCCAAAGTAGCGCCCCAACTGCATTTGCGGTAAGAAAAGAGTAGTAACGCATCTTCGCAGCGCCAGCAATAGGCGGAACAAATGTTCTAATCCAAGGGAAATATCTAGCTGCTACTACTGCCCACCAACCTGATTGCTCGTAAAAACGCTCTGCTCTCTCGATCATGCCACGCAATTTAGGAGAATTCTTTTTATCTATGTACGGACGGCCGTATTTCCTTCCAATTACATAACCAGTTTGATCTCCGATAAAAGCGCCGAGAAAAACGACAAGGCAAAGAAGCGAGATATCGATCGATTTATTGCTCATCGCTACCAGGCCAGCGCTAAATAGGAATGAATCACCAGGAAGGAAGAAACCAAGCATGATTCCAGTCTCTACATACATAACCAAGAATGCGATTAGATAGAAGATAAAAGGCGCTAATTGCGCCAATTGGTTATCAAAAGAAGCTTGGAGCATTACTTAGAAGCGCTTTTTACAGCTGCGGCAACTTCCTTCGCCACGTTTGGATCAAAGACGCTAGGGATTATGAAATTCGTATTTAATTGCTCCGGAGCCACGCAATTTGCAATTGCCTCTGCAGCTGCAACCAAAAGATTATCGGTGATCTTATGAGCATTCGCATCTAGAAGCCCGCGGAAAATTCCGGGGAAAGCCAATACGTTATTTATTTGATTTGGTTGATCACTTCTACCAGTCGCAACCACTGCTGCATACTTCCTTGCGATAGCAGGATCGATTTCAGGGTCTGGATTGGCAAGTGCAAAGACGATTGAGTTGATAGCCATCTGTTTAATATCGTTTTCGCTCAAAACATTAGCTGCGCTAACTCCGATGAAGACATCTGCACCTTTGATTGCTTCATGAAGATCACCTTTGAAGCCATGGTTATCAATGCCTTCAATTTCCGCAACTCCACTTCTATGGAATGCCAAAATGTTTGTAGCACCGCTAATTGAAAGAAGTTTTGCAATTGCAGTTCCGGCCGCGCCAGCACCACTTATTACGATTTTTACATTTTTTATTTCTTTTCGTACCAACTTAAGTGCATTCTTAAGGGCTGCTAAAACCACGATTGCGGTTCCGTGCTGGTCATCATGAAAAACTGGGATATCAAGAATCTCGCGAAGTTTGGCTTCGATTTCAAAGCAACGGGGTGCAGATATATCTTCAAGATTGATTCCACCATATACAGGTGCAATTAGTTTCACGGTGCGCACGATTTCATCTACATCTTGAGAATCAATACAGACTGGCCATGCATCAACATCCGCAAATCTCTTAAATAGCGCTGCTTTGCCCTCCATGACAGGCAGCGCGGCTGCAGGCCCAATATTTCCAAGCCCCAAAACTGCCGAACCATCCGTTACGACTGCGACAGTATTTCTTTTTATGGTTAAACGCCGCGCATCAGCGGGATCAGCTGCAATTGCCTGTGAAATGCGGGCAACTCCAGGGGTGTATGCACGAGAGAGATCGTCTCTGGTTTTTAGCGGAACCTTTGGATTTACTTCGATTTTTCCACCTAAATGTAGGAGAAAAGTTCGATCACTTACTTTGCGTACCTTTAATCCAGGATTCTTTTCAATCTCAACACAGATATCTTGTGCATGTTTTGCATCGATAGTGTCGCAAGTTATGTCAACTACAACTAGTTCAAGAGTTGATTCTGCAACGTCGAGCGCTGTAATTGCTGCGCCAGCATTTGTAATTGCAGTCGTTGCTTGTGCTACTGGTTGTCTTTCGGGTGCACCTTCAACTCGAATTGTAATTCCGTAACCGGGACTAGTTGAACTCATTAAACAACTCCGTAGAGTCGATCACCTGCATCTCCCAATCCAGGGACGATGTATCCATGTTCGTTTAACTTCTCATCAACCGCACCAGTTACTAAATGAACGTTGGTATTTGGAAATGCATCGCCAACAGCCTTAATTCCTTCTGGGGAAGAGATGATGCAGATTGCGACAATGTCGGTAGCGCCAAGATCTAATAAATATTGAATTGCAGCGATCAGTGTTCCGCCAGTTGCGAGCATTGGATCGAGTATGTAGCACTGACGTCCGCGCAAATCTTTAGGAAGACGGTTTGCATAAGTTGATGCTTGCAAAGTTTTTTCATCGCGGACCATTCCTAAGAAACCAATTTCCGCGTTTGGCATCAACTTGGTCATACCTTCTAACATTCCAAGTCCCGCTCGAAGAATCGGTACAACCACTGGAGTTGGTTTGGTCATTGACACTCCAGTCATCTCTGCAACAGGAGTTTTGATTTTTTTGGAGACTACTTTGACTTCGCGCGTTGCCTCGTAAGAGAGCAAAGTAACCAGCTCTTCCACCAAGTGGCGAAAGGTCGGAGAATCAGTTTTTTCATCGCGTAGTACCGTCAATTTATGCGCGATAAGGGGATGGTCGGCAACGTGTACTTTCATAATGCTTACCTTACAGGTCTTTCCAATACTCCCAAGTAGTGCGAAACTTCTGCGGGGGTGGTGACAATGAACTCAGATGTTGATTTTGCGGTCGCCGCTTGGCATGAGAACGACGCGTGGAAATTGGAGATTTTGCCCGACCCTTATAACTTGGGATCGATTATCAATGAACTCAGATCCCATCAAACAAATGGTGGCGCACTTGCGCTAATCGCTATTGATGAAGAATTCTTTATATTAGTTAGGGTACTTGGAACACACATTAGCCTCTTCATAAGTGATGTTACTTGCGCACTTGATTATGAAGTAGCAAATGAATTTTTAGAGATTGCAGATTTGCCAAATCCTGAAGAGGATGACGAACCACTACCTGGTGGGCACATGGATATCATCAGTGATTTAGGAATGGGGCATATGGAACTTGAAGCGCTCTGTGACGATTCCGAATTATTTCCTGACGAACAATTGGAAGCTATTGCAAAGCGGTTAGGATTCTCCGACGAATTTGTGGAATTACTAGAACTCTAGGAAGTTATGAATTTTGAATCAACAATGGCGAAAGCCATTGAAATTGCCCGTGCTGCCGCAACTTCAAGTGGCGATGTTCCAGTTGGTGCGATTATTTTAAATAGCGCAGGTGAAGTTATTTCAACCGGTGTAAATCAGCGCGAACTCATGAATAACCCAGTCGGTCATGCTGAGATCATTGCAATTCAAAGAGCAGCAAGTGCAATCGGAGATTGGCGTTTAGATGGTTGCACCCTAGTTGTGACTCTTGAACCATGTGCTATGTGCGCAGGAGCGATTGCACAATCAAGAATTCCCAAGGTTGTTTTTGGCGCTTGGGATGAGAAGGCTGGTGCAGTTGGATCTAAATGGGATCTCTTAAGAGACCCACGTCAATTGCATAAACCAGAGGTGATCTCAGGAGTTTTAGAGAAAGAGTGCGCAGCGCTGCTTTCCGAATTTTTTAACAATAAACGTTGATTAATGAAGTAATTCGTAATTTGGATTGAGGATAGTAAGTAACCCATCAACTTCCCCAACCATTCCTTCGGCGCGAAGTTGTGCACCAACATCTAGTCCCGCTAATTCGCGTCGACCAAGGAATTGCAAAGTAATTCCGCCGGTTTCATCCCACATCTCAACTTCTAGCATCGGCGCTTCATTAGTAGGAGAAGTTCTAATCGCCGTTACTCGACCTTGTACATGTGCGCGCTTGCGCCAGATTACCTCGCCTATCTTGATTACCTTCTCTGAATAATGTCCGACCGGCTCTAAATTAGCTGGTGGAACCATTCTCCTAGATGGTTCGACGATCGTAGTGGTCGAATTCTTTCTCTCTTCTGAATGAATTCCATGGATATTCAATGGACCTTCATCAAGAAGTTTGGCCACATCGAAAGGAATAATCGTCGCAACCACTCGAGGTAATTGTGAGATCGGTCGTGCAATCTGTTCTGCAGTCTGATCATGCAGAATCTTTCCGAGTACACGCGAGTAAGCGCGACGTGGTAAGAGAAGAGTTAATTCATGATCGCCATCTGAAGTTGCTCGAATTGAATAATCAAGCGCTGCATTGGCTAAGCGGCGATCGGCACAATCGATCAATTCAAGTGAGACATCGCTTAATGCGGGAGTCACCGCCCATGCTTTCTTAATGTCGTCTGCACGACGATCGTCAATAACAAAGTGAACTGCATTTAAAGTGTGTGGGTTGAGGCTTCTTGCATATCTAACTGCGCCTACGGTTGCAAGATCCACGTTATCTACCAATACTGTCACATCATGTCTTGCAATTGAGGTTGCTCTTGTTCTCTCTTGTGCAAGTGATAAAACTGCTTGCTCGCGCACGTATCGGCGATTTAGGCGCAGCAAAGAAACAATGGAGATAGGTGCAATTGTCAAAATTATCCAGGCGCCTTCAGTGAATTTAACAACTGAAAAGATGATTACAACAATTAATGAAACTACTCCAGCTAAACTATTTAAGAATATTTTTGCTCGCCAATTATTGGTGCGATTTTCTCTTGCATGTTTTGCCATTCCAAATCCAGATAATGTGAAACCTGTAAACACCCCAAGCGCATAGAAAGCAACCAAGTGTTCGACAGATGCACCAGTAGCAACTACGAAAATCACTGCGCCTGCAGCTAGGAAGATAATTCCGTTTGAGAAAGCCAAACGATGGCCACGTTTTGTTAACTGTTTAGGTAAGAAACCATCAGTCGCCACGAAGTTACAGAGAATTGGAAATGCTGAGTAAGTGGTGTTTGCTCCAGCAAAGAGAATTAAAGTGGTCGCAAACTGTACGTAGATGTACCAGAAATTTCCGAAGGCGCCTTCACCCATTACAGATTTGGCGATCTGCGAAATAACAGTTGGCGAACCAGATTCGTATGGCAGTGCATGAATCTTGTATGCAAACCAAGAGACGCCAAGCACCAAAGAACCTAGTAAGACCGACATAATTATTAGAGTCTTTTTGGCGTTCTTAGCTTCCGGAACTTCAAAGAGCGCTACACCATCAGAGATAGCTTCAAGTCCAGTTAATGAAGAACCTCCATTTGCAAATGCACGAAGCAGAATGAAGATCGCAGCCGCACTTAAAAGACCTTGTTCAGTTCCGATATGGACCGCCCCTTCTTGAGAAGTAGAGAGCTTCTCAAGTGATCCGTTAAAGACTTTATAGATTCCAACTACGAAAACCACATACATACCAAGGATAAATAGGTAGGTAGGAGCCGCGAATGCTTTGCCAGCTTCTTTGACGCCTCGCAAATTTCCGTAAGTCAAAAATGCAATTACAAAGAGCACCATCTCGACTTTGTATGGACCTAAATTTGGGAAGGTAGAGATGATTGCCAATACTCCAGCAGAAGCTTGCACCGCAAGCGTCACGATGTAATCCAACATCAGAGCAACTGCGGCGATAATTGAAGTTGTAGGTCCAAAATTATCTCTAGAAACTATATAAGCGCCACCAGTTTTGGTGTAAACATCGATTACGTTTGTGTAAGAAAGCGTGATAATCGTTAAAATAATTAAAACCACAAATGTCAGCGGCATTAAAAGTGTAAAAGCAGCAAGTCCAAATGCTGGAAGTAACGCTAATAAAATCTGCTCTGAACCGTAGGCAGATGACGAGATGCAATCAGAGGAGAGAATTCCAAGCGCGAAGCGCTTCTTTAAGCGTTGATGACTTAAAGTGTGGCGATTTAACGGACCACCCAATATACGTTTCTTGATTTTGTATGAGATGGGGTCTTCAAGGTGTGCATGATCCTGCAATGCGACGGGCGCAGGCGCGCCATCCGTCCACGATTTAGCCACAAACTCTCCTTGTTAACTGCAATATATTCTAGTCTCGTTTCCAACCTATTACCCTCTAAAGATATACATTAGGTATGCTCTTTTCATGCGTACAGAGTTATATATCGATGGAAAATGGGTTAAAGGAACTTCAACAAATCCTGTTTATGACCCTGCCGATGGTTCTGTAATTGCTGATGTTCATCTTGCAAACGATGCACTTTGTGATGCTGCGGTAACAGCTGCGCATAATGCGCAAGCAGAGTGGGCAAAAACCGCTCCTAGATTACGCGCTGAAATTTTACGTAAAGCTTACGAATTGATGATTGCTGAATCAGAATTAATCGCAACTTTGATTTCAAAAGAGAATGGTAAAGCGATGCCAGATGCTCGTGGCGAAGTTGCATATGCTGCAGAGTTCTTCCGTTGGTTCTCCGAAGAGACTGCTCGCGTGGAAGGTGATTTCCGTAAATCACCAAGTGGCGACAAACGAATATTGGTTACTCATCAACCAATAGGTGTCTCACTTCTAATTACTCCTTGGAATTTCCCGGCTGGAATGGCCACCAGAAAGATTGGCCCTGCAGTTGCGGCAGGTTGCACAATGATCTTAAAACCAGCTGGCGAGACTCCGCTAACTGCACTTCACATCGTCGACATCATGGAACGTGCCGGATTACCTAAAGGTGTTTTAAATTTAATTCTCCCTGAAAAAGTGGGACCTCAGATTTCCAAGATCCTTCACGATCCAAGAGTAAAGAACCTTTCTTTCACTGGATCTACAGAAGTCGGTAAGCATTTAATCCGTGAAGCCGCTGATCAAGTTATTCGTTGCTCAATGGAACTTGGCGGAAATGCCCCAGTTATTGTTTTAGATGATGCAAATATAGAGAAGGCTGTCTCGGGAATCATCCTTGCAAAGATGAGAAATGGCGGCGCTGCCTGCACCTCTGCCAACCGCATCTTCGTCCAAAAAGGTATTGCAGAAGAATTTCTAGCTGCATTCACCAAAGCAATGGATGCATTTGTCATGGGTCGCGGTACGGATGAAGGTGTGACTCTAGGTGCATATGTATCTTTGAAAGAGCGAGACAAAATTGCAGAGCTAGTTGATGAGGCAATTAAGAATGGCGCATCAGTTCGCACCGGCGGTAAGAAACCAGAGGGAAAGGGCGCTTTCTATCCTGCAACTGTGATGACAGTAGATAAGTACAACTCCATATTGAAACACGAGATCTTTGGACCTGTTGCACCTATTGTTATTTTCGATACCGATGAAGAGGGTATTGCACTTGCAAATGACACCGAGTTTGGTCTAATCAGTTATGTATTTAGTGGAGAACTTGGTCGAGCAATTCGCACAGCTGAAGCGATGGAATCTGGAATGGTTGCGATTAATAAAGGTGTAATCAGTGATCCTGCTGCGCCATTTGGTGGAGTCAAGCAATCAGGACTTGGCCGCGAAGGCGGCTTTGATGGCATTCATGAATTCCTCGAAACTAAGTACATCGGTTTCGAACTCTAAGCACTTAATTTTCGCAAGATTTCCGAATCATCTGTCTTCAATTTATTGATCAAACCAATAAATCTATTTTTTCCGTTTGAATAGTAATTCAACTCGTAGAAGGGGTAAGAGTTAAAGCAAAAACTCGCATCTTCCTGGATATTTGCACCCGGTAAAGGAAAATTTCTAATTACATCTACCTCGCATTGAGCAAAGAATTTACCCATTTTTCTTAAGCTTCTTTTCCTAAATTTATTTAATTTTATCTCGCGAATAACATCTGTGTATTCTTCTGATCCAATTTTTCTTGATTTATATTTAAGTACACCATCTTGAATAAAGTAAAAAATCTCACCATTTGCTACAAATTCAATTAAACTCTGATTTTGCAAGAGCTTTACAGAGTCCTCGGCATATTTTTGCTTGTTTTTGATTAATAAGTATTTGTAAAGAGCACGACTATCGTTTTGGCCTAACCATGGGCCAAGAGTCAAA
>CAYFJY010000007.1:0-22633 GCA_964343665.1 uncultured Actinomycetes bacterium
CGAATTCATATGCTGAATCGATAAGACCCAATGATTGCTGGATGTCGATGATGTATATGCCATTGCGTTCTGTGAAGATAAAACGCTTCATCTTTGGATTCCAACGACGAGTCTGATGTCCGAAGTGAACACCGCTGTCGAGGAGTTCGCGCATTGTTACTACTGCCACTTGGGCACGCTCCTTTTTCAGGATTCTGATATTTCAGAAACCTGCACTCGGTTGTCGAGCTAAACGATTTGTTTGGCTCCCTCGCACTAGTAGCGAATGCTCAATTGCTTGAGACCGAAACGCTTTCCCGGATCCACCATTCCTAATTAAATTAAATCAAGCAGTGGGACGGTTAGTGCTGTGATGTCACCGAAAATCACTTCTCGGTGCAGGCGAAATTCTATTGGCGCAGGGCTAAATATGAAAAATCGAGCGGTAATCAGGCGCGAGGGTGCGCTTGTTTGAAGGCTGAATGCAATCTCTCAGCTGATACATGGGTATAAATCTGAGTAGTCGATAAAGATGCATGGCCGAGAATCTCTTGGACAGTGCGTAGATCTGCCCCACCTTCTAATAAATGCGTTGCTGCTGAATGGCGAAGCGCATGAGGGCCGAGTTCAATAGTTTTATAAACAACTTCACGCACTTGGCGTTGATCAATTCTTTTACCGCGCGCTCCCAAGAAAATGGCAGCGCCACTTTTTTCACTAGCCAATTTAGGGCGAACAGCGAGCCATTTTTCTAGCGCCGCCATTGCTGGTCTGCCAATTGGAATAACGCGTTCTTTATTTCCTTTTCCGATGACTCTTATTGTTTGTCTATCGTAATCAATATCGTTTAAATTCAAACCACATAATTCGGATACACGTGCACCTGATGCATAAAGCATTTCAACCATCGCTAAGTTTCGAATCGCAGTTAACTCACCGCTCTCCTCTGCCAAAGTTTCGAGAGATTGCATAGCCAAATCTGCACTTTTAACATCTAAGATTTCCGGCAGAATGCGATGTGCTTTAGGCGTTGCCAAATTGGCTCCGACATCTGTTGGAATGAGACTTTCTTTTGTGGCCCACTTTGTGAAGAGCTTTATCGAAGTTGCTCTGCGCGAAAGTGTCGTACGAGAAGCGCCTTTGCTCTGTTGATTGGCAAGCCAACTTCTAAGGTGTGAAATATTTAGTGCCGAAATATCTTGTAATCCCATTGCCATTAGATGGCTAATTAGTGATTCAAGATCTCCGATGTAGGCACGAATTGTGTTATCTGATAGTGAACGCTCTTGATTCAAATAGGAATTAAATCTATCCACTATTGCAATTAATTCCATAGCTAAAGGCTACCTGATAATGCAGAATTTCTATGAATTAATTTTGAATGTTCTTTAGATTACTGAGGTTTGCGCCCTTGTCGAATTAATCCATAAGTGAGTGCATCTTCAAGAGCCATTGCAGAGGCAGCTATAACATTTTCGTGGACACCAACAGTATTCCATGCGCCTTCTTTATCTGATGTTTCAACAAGAACTCGAGTAATCGCTCCGGTGCCAAGTCGACCTTCAAGGATACGAACTTTGTAATCTGTAAGTTCAAGTGCAGATAACTCTGGATAAAGTTTTGCAAGTCCCGATCTAAGCGCAGTATCAAAGGCGTTAACAGGTCCATTACCTGAACCTGTACAAACTAATCTCTCTCCATTCGCCGCGACAGTAACTTCTGCCTTAGTCACAATCGATCCGTTTGCATCGCTTTCAACGCTAGTCAACCAATGCTCAACATTGAAGAAAGATGGACGCTTCTTTGCAATTTCCTCGCGAACTAACAACTCAAATGATGCATCCGCGGCTTCAAAAGTAAATCCTCTTGATTCCATCTCTTTTACGCGATCGACTATTCGGCTAACTAACTCTTTATTTCCACCTAAATCAACGCCAAGTTCTTGGCTCTTAAGTTCGATTGAGGCGCGGCCTGCCATATCAGATACCAACATACGCATATCGTTTCCGACGCTTGCAGGATCTTCATGTTGATAGAGATTCGGATCGACTTTGATCGCAGATGCATGAAGCCCGGCTTTATGAGCGAATGCGGAAACACCCACATACGGCTGGCGCATTGATGGTTTTACATTTGTCACTTCTGCGATGGCATGTGAGATACGGAAAGATTCACGTAACAGTTGGTCTGGCAGAACTTTCTGATTCTTCTTCAACTCTAAATTCGCAATAATCGAAACAAGGTCCGCATTGCCAGTTCGTTCTCCATAACCATTGATTGTGCCCTGAACATGTGTAGCGCCAGCTGCAACTGCTGCCATGGAGTTTGCGACAGCGCAGCCAGTGTCATTGTGGCAATGAATCCCAAGGCGTGCCGATGAACTCTGCAAGATATCGTGAACAACATCTGCGATTTCATCGGGCAACATGCCGCCATTGGTATCGCATAATGCAATTACATCTGCGCCAGCTTCTGCAGCGGAACGTACAACCTCAAGTGCATAAGCACGATTGGAGCGATATCCATCAAAGAAATGTTCTGCATCTAGAAATACGCGTTGACCTTCACTTTTTAGATGAGCAATTGAATCCCGAATCATATTTAAATTCTCTTCGAGAGTAGTTTTTAGAGCGAGGTCAACGTGGCGATCATGAGATTTTGCAACAAGAGTCACTGCGCTAGCACCTGAATTACGTAGTGCTGCAATCAGTGGATCATCTGCAGCTTTAACACCCGCACGACGAGTGGCGCCAAATGCAACGAAGGTCGCGTTCTTTAATTTTAATTCTTTCTTGGCAAGTTCGAAGAACTCGGTATCTTTTGGATTCGCACCGGGCCAGCCGCCTTCGATAAAGCCAACTCCTAGATCATCTAAGTGGCGAGCGATCTGTAATTTATCGTGTACCGATAAATTCAATCCCTCTTGCTGTGCGCCATCACGAAGGGTGGTGTCGTAGATATGAAAACTATCTGGCATTTTTTCGAAAGGCGACATTACTTAACGACCTTCACCCAGTTATATTTGTCAGGAACTTGGCCATGTTGAATTCCAAGTAAAGTCTCACGAATTTTCATGGTGATTGGACCAGGGTTTCCGTTGCCAGTTACCCAAGTGCCCCACTTAGATTTAGCAGCGCCAATTGGCGAAACAACTGCAGCTGTGCCACAGGCGAAGGTCTCAGTAATTTCTCCTGATTCGATTCCATTCTTCCAATCATCAACTGAAAGCATGACTTCTTCGGTTTCATAACCTAAATCGCGGGCAACAGAAAGAATCGAATCGCGCGTGATTCCAGGTAGCAACGTGCCAGTTAATTTAGGAGTAATGACCTTATTTCCCTTAACGAAATAGAGATTCATTCCTCCCATTTCTTCTACCCATTTGCGCTCAACAGCATCAAGCCAAACGACTTGATCGCAACCTTCTGCTGCGGCTGCTTTCTGTGCCACAAGAGAGGCTGCGTAGTTGCCACCGCATTTCGCTTCTCCGGTACCACCTGGTGCAGCACGAACATATTCAGTTGAAATCCAAACGGTTACCGCCTTTGAAGGATTGAAATAAGCACCGGCTGGAGTTGCAATAAGTAAGTATCGCGCCTTATTTGTTGGACGAACTCCAAGGCCAACTTCAGTTGCGATCATGAATGGGCGGATATAGAGAGATTCACCAACGTTATTTGGAACCCAACCGATATCTTCTTTTACAAGTGTTTCAACGGTCTCAATAAAAGTTTCGACAGGTAACTCTGGTAGCGCCAATCGCTTTGCACTTCGATTAAATCTCTTTGCATTCTCTTCTGGTCGAAATAGCGCAACTCCTCCATCTGGTTGGCGATAAGCCTTCATTCCTTCAAATATTTCTTGACCATAATGGAAGACTGCAGTTGCCGGATCTAAAGTAATTGGTCCGTAAGGTACTAGCTCAGGTGTTCCCCAACCATTTGCCTCATCCCAATCACAGATAACCATGTGATCGGTGTAGTACTTACCAAAGCCGCCCTCTGCAACTTTTGCATCACGCTCTGCTGCTGATAGCGCATTTGGATTCAAAGATATTTTTATAGTCATGACAGCGCCTTCGCAAGAGCATCGCCAATTTCAGATGTTGATCGCTTACTCCCACCACGATTTTCCAAATCAGCCGCGACCGCCACTTCGACTTCACGTGCAGCTGCTGATAAACCTAAGTGATCTAACATCATTGCAACTGACATGATTGTTGCCGTTGGATCGGCCAATTGCTTTCCAGCAATATCAGGTGCTGAACCGTGAACAGGTTCGAACATTGATGGGAATTTGCCAGTTGGATTTATATTTCCAGATGCCGCAAGTCCGATCCCTCCGCATATTGCTGCAGCGATATCCGTCAATATATCTCCAAAAAGATTATCCGTAACCACTACATCAAATCGCTCAGGATTTGTAACGAAGAACATCGAAGCGGCATCCACATGCAGATAATCAGTTGTAACGTTTGGGAATTCTTTTGCTACCTCTTCAAAGGTACGAGTCCAAAGCCCACCTGCACGAGTTAAAACATTATTCTTGTGAACCAAAGTTAATTTTTTACGTGGACGTGCTGCAGCGCGAGTAAAGGCATCACGAATAACTCGCTCGGCACCACGGCGAGTATTTAAAGATTCTTCTGTTGCAATCTCTGCATCTGTTCCATAAGCGAGAACTCCGCCAGCGCCTACATAAGGACCTTCAGTACCTTCGCGCACTACAACAAAGTCAATCTCTTTATCGGTTGAAAGCGGGCTCTTTACGCCCTTATGTAATTTCGCTGGCCGCAAATTAATATAATGATCAAAAGCGAAACGCAGTTTCAAAAGTAGTCCACGCTCTAGGACTCCACTTGGCACAGAAGGATCTCCCACCGCGCCAAGAAGTATTACATCTGATTTTGCAATTTCCGCCATGACTGAATCTGGCAAAACTTCTCCAGTTCGGTGCCAATAACCTGCACCAAGATCGTATGAAGTCTTGTTGAAAGTAACACCATGCTTTGCGCCAATCACATCTAGAACTTTCAAGCCTTCTGCAACAACTTCTGGGCCGATTCCATCACCAGCGATTACTGCAAGATTGAATGATTTAGACATTATTTCTCCAAATTAACTGTGCGCGCCAAATCCGCACCGGTTGTTTGCTTTACTTCTTCCAAAATTGAGTCTGAAACTGCATCATCAACGGTAAGCGCCATCAGCGCCATGCCGCCGATTGCTCTTCGTGATACTTGCATTCCCGCAATATTTACATTTGCTTTTCCAAGTGCACTTCCCATATTTCCGATAACACCTGGCTTATCCATATAGCGTAAGAAGATCATGTGCTTTCCAGGTGAAAGATCCAATCCAAATCCATCAATTGAAACAATCTTTTCTACTTTACGAATGCCTACAAGCGTTCCTTCGACAACGAAATTTGTTCCATTTGCCATGGCAACTTTTAATTGAATAGAGCTACGAAACTGCTCGCAATGTGGATCATTCTTTACAGTTGCAACCATGCCACGCTCTTCAGCCAATTTAGGCGCATTAACATAAGTAACATCGTCTTCAACAGTGGTTTCGATAGCGCCTTTTAGTGCGCTTGTGGCAAGAACTGAAGCATCAAAAGCTGCAATCTCTCCAAGTACATTAACTTCCATACTAGATGGCAAACCACCAGCGTATGCAGTTGCGATCTCAGCCATCTTCTCAACTAATTGAAGTGATGGCCGAATCTCTTCATGAACTGCTCCGCCCTTAACGTTAACTGCATCTGGCACTAAATCACCGGCTAGCGCTTTACGTACTGAAATTGCTACTGCAATTCCAGCGCGTTCTTGCGCTTCATCTGTGGATGCTCCTAAATGTGGAGTTGCGACAACTTGATCCAAAGTAAATAGAGGTGAGTCTGTGCATGGTTCAGTGGCAAATACATCTAAACCAGCGCCTGCAACTCGACCCTCTTTAATAGCATTGTAGAGAGCGTTCTCATCGAGTACTCCACCACGTGCAGCATTGATGATACGAACAGTTGGTTTTACCTTCTTTAGCGCCTCTTCCCCGATTAGATTGATTGTCTCTTTTGTTTTTGGTAAATGAATCGTGATGAAATCTGACTGCTTTAATAATTCATCAAGCGAGACTAATTGAACTCCAAGTTGCGCGGCCTTTGCTGGCTGTAAATATGGATCATATGCAATTACATTCATACCAAATGCCTGCATGCGATGCGCAACTAATTGGCCGATCTTTCCGAAGCCAACTATGCCTAATGATTTTTCAAATACTTCTGCGCCTGTGAACTTAGAACGAGCCCATTTGCCATTCTTAAGAGCTGCATGAGCAGGTGAAACAAAACGTGCACTGGCTAGCAATAATGAGATTGCTAGTTCGGCTGCCGAGACAATATTTGAAGTTGGTGCATTAACCACCATCACACCAGCATCAGTAGCGGCAGGGATATCGACGTTATCTAATCCAACTCCGGCACGTGCAATTACTTTTAATCCTTTTGCGGCGGCAATTGCTTCGCTATCCATTTGAGTGGCGGAGCGAATTAATACCGCATCTACACCTGCACTTAAAGCCGGGAGCAACGCTGCTCGGTCTGCACCGTCAACATGTCTGATTTCAAAATCAGGACCAAGCGCCTGCATTGTTGCAGGGCTGAGCTCTTCAGCAATTAATACAACTGGTTTAGCCATTTGTTATCTTGCAGCCTTACCTTCTTGATAATCATCTTTATTTGAAGACTTAATCCAAGAGAACATCTTTCGAAGTTCGCGACCAGTTGCTTCAATTGGATGTGACTCACCTTTTGCGCGTAGAGCTTTGAACTCTGGCGCACCTGCTTCTTGATCATCAATAAAACGCTTAGCAAATGCGCCAGATTGAATATCTGCAAGTACTTCCTTCATGTGCTGCTTAACTGATGGATCGATAACGCGCGGACCAGATACATAATCACCATATTCAGCGGTATCTGAAACTGACCAGCGTTGCTTGGCAATGCCACCTTCGTACATCAAATCAACAATTAACTTCAATTCGTGCAGACATTCAAAGTAAGCAACCTCTGGTTGATATCCTGCTTCAACTAGAGTCTCAAAGCCATACATAACTAATTGTGATGCGCCACCGCATAGAACTGATTGCTCACCAAATAAGTCGGTCTCTGTCTCTTCCGTGAAGGTTGTCAAAATTCCGCCAGCACGAAGTCCTCCAATTGCCTTTGCATAAGAAAGGGTAAGTGGCCAAGCGTGCTTAGTTGCATCTTGTTCGACTGCAACGATTACTGGAACTCCACGACCTGCAGCGTATTCGCGACGAACTAAATGACCTGGGCCTTTAGGTGCGACCATGCACACATCAACATTTGTAGGTGGTTTGATGTAACCAAAACGAATGTTAAATCCGTGACCGAAGAAGAGCGCATCTCCCTCTTTCAAATTAGGCAAGATTGATTCGTTGTAGATATGGCGCTGTACATGATCTGGCGCCAAAATCATGATCACTGTCGCCTCTTTGACAGCCTCTGCTACAGATGTAACTCGAAGTCCCTCTGCCTCAGCCTTTGCACGAGATGCTGAACCTTCTTTTAATCCAACACGCACATCAACTCCACTATCGCGCAGATTTAGCGCATGAGCATGTCCTTGAGAACCGTAACCAATGATTGCGACTTTGCGACCTTGGATAATTGATAGATCTGCATCTTCTTCGTGATACATAGTTGCCATTGGTATTGCTTCCTTTTCTCTGATTCTCTAGTGGTTAATTCTTGCTTAGTTTTGGTAGTCCGCTTGGCGATCTGTCGAAACGGATTGAATATCAAGCGTCTGATTGGCAAGTGAGTCGCTGCCATGTGAGAGCGCGACCACTCCGGATTGCACAAATTCTATGACCCCAAATTCCTTCAAAGATGAGAGCAACTCTTCGTTCAGAGCCACAGTATTTGTTGATTCTATGATCACTGCCCCGTCGCTGTTATCGACAACTTTGGCGTTAAATTTGGAAATAATTGAATCAATTCTTGGATTCTCTTTAACTTTAACCAAAATTAGCTCTTCTTGAGTCGATTTAGTCGGCTTGATCTCTGAAACGTGTATTACGTTGATCAATTTATCCAACTGACGGATTACCTGTTCCAAGGCATGTCCTTCAACGTTAACCACAATGGTCATTCGAGAGATCGCAGGATCCTCTGTAGGACCTACTGCAAGTGAATCTATATTGAATGCACGTCGAGCAAATAGTGAGGCAACACGGGCAAGCACACCGGATGAGTTATCAACTAAAACTGCAAGAGTATGTTTTGCCATTTATAACTCCTGTGAATCCCAATCTGGTGCGGTTTCACGCGCAATCATGATGTCATCATTTGATGTTCCTGCGGCAACCATCGGCCAAACCATGGAATCACGATTAACTCGGAAATCAACCACAACAGGTTGATCATTGATTGACATCGCTTTTTCAATCGTTGAATCGACATCTGCAGCATCTTCGCAGCGCAAACCTACGCATCCCATTGACTCTGCAAGCATCACAAAATCAGGAACTAATTTAGATTTTAAGTCTGTATTTGAATAACGTCCCTTATAGAAGAGCGTCTGCCATTGACGAACCATTCCGAGCGATTCGTTATTAATAATTGCAACTTTGATTGGGATGTTATTAAGTGCGCATGTGACTAATTCTTGATTTGTCATTTGGAAGCAACCATCACCATCGATCGCCCACACAGTTGTATCTGGTGCTCCAACTTTGGCGCCCATTGCAGCAGGTACTGCATATCCCATAGTTCCCGCACCGCCGGAGTTAAGCCATGTGCGTGGTTTCTCATAATTTATAAATTGAGATGCCCACATTTGATGTTGGCCAACTCCAGCAACATAAATTGAATCCGAACCTGAAATCTGACCGATACGTTCAATGACATATTGTGGAGCCAGAGAACCATCTGCTGGTTTCTCATATCCAACTGGATAAGTTGCTTTCAATTTATCAAGCGCATGCCACCAAGAGGCAAGATCTGGTTTTCCTATCTTCTTAATCGCAGGCACTAACGCCTTCATAACTGCCTTTAAATCACCATGAATTGGCACATCTACGCTGCGGTTCTTGCCTAATTCGGCTGGATCAATATCAACATGAATCACGCGAGCCTTTGGGGCGAAAGATGAGAGTTTTCCAGTTACGCGATCATCAAAGCGAGCGCCTAAAGTAATAAGCAGATCAGCTTTTTGAAGTGCAGTTACAGCTGAAACTGATCCATGCATACCTGGCATACCAAGATGTTGGCGATGTGAATCTGGAAAAGCGCCTAAAGCCATCAATGTTGTTACTACTGGCGCTCCAGTTAATTCTGCCAATTCTTTCAATTCAGCTGAGGCATTTGATTTGATAACGCCGCCGCCAACATACAAGACAGGTTTTGAAGATTCCTTGATTAATTGAGCAGCATCTTCTATGGATTGTGGGCTTGGTTCACCTGGAATTCGATATCCGGGCAATTTAATCTCTTTTGGCCAATTGAAATCAGTCATTGTTTGCAAGGCATCTTTTGCAATATCTACTAAGACTGGTCCTGGTCTACCTGTAGTTGCAATGTGAAATGCTTGTGCAACTGCATTTGGAATCTCTCGCGCATCGGTGACCAGAAAATTATGTTTTGTAAATGGCATCGTGATTCCACGGATATCTGCCTCTTGGAATGCATCTGTTCCAATTGCAGGGCCAGGTACCTGACCCGTTATTGCTACAACGGGAACTGAATCCATTGCAGCATCTGCAAGTGGAGTTACTAAATTAGTTGCACCAGGACCTGAAGTTGCAATACAGACTCCTGCTCGGCCTGTAACTTGCGCATAACCTTCAGCTGCATGGCCTGCGCCTTGCTCGTGGCGGACCAAGATATGTCGAATCTTTGAATCATAGATTGGATCGTAAGCAGGCAAGATTGCCCCGCCAGGTAAACCGAACATCACATCGACACCTGCAGCCTCTAAAGACTTGACTAGGGCTTGGGCTCCTGTAATTTGCGACATCTTCTGCTTACTCCTTTCTTTTTCTCTATTTCAAGCTTTTAAATCTTTTTTCTTAAATTAAAAAACCCTCTGACTTTGCAGAGGGCGCGTTTTCCGAACTTTCGGGTACGCGCTATCGAATGACCACCACCACTACTACTGATGAGATATTTGATAGCACTTTACGCATGGGCAAATCCTCTCTCAATTAATGAGGAGCGTCAAGAGGTGAGATACGAATCTCAATATTCGGAATTAGTCGCAGACCGCCCCGCGAGATGCCGAACCCACAAGCTTTGCATATTTATGAAGTACACCTGTTGTGTACTTGTGTGGAACCGGGGTGAAATTCTTACGTCTTTCTGCCAATTCCTTTTGATCAACGAATAAATCAAGAGTTCGATTAGTAGTGTCAATTTTGATGCGATCGCCATCTCTTACAAGTGCAATTGGTCCACCATCTACCGCTTCAGGTGCAACGTGTCCCACACATAATCCAGTTGTTCCACCAGAGAAACGGCCGTCAGTTAAAAGAAGAACTGATTTACCAAGACCTGCACCTTTGATTGCACCAGTTATCATCAACATCTCGCGCATTCCAGGTCCACCCTTTGGTCCTTCATAGCGAATCACAACTACATCACCTGCGACGATGTCTCCATTCTCAAGCGCTTCCATGGCTTGCCATTCACGTTCGAAAACTTTTGCTGGTCCTTCAAATACATCCACTCCAATGCCAGCGGTTTTGCAGACTGCACCTTCAGGGGCAAGCGAGCCGCCCAAAATTGTGATGCCAACTGCAGTTGATAGCGGCTTGCCAGTTCCATGCAAAACTTCGCCATCCGGAAGTGGTGGATTTATATCTTTCAAATTCTCGGCCATGGTCTTACCAGTGACAGTCAAAGTATCACCATGTAAATACCCTGCATCTAATAGGGCTCGCAATACAACTGGAATACCACCGATTCGATCAACATCGGTCATTACATATTTGCCAAAAGGTTTTAAATCTCCGAGCAGAGGAACCTTTGAACCAATACGGTGGAAATCATCTAAACTCAAATCAACTCGTGCCTCATGTGCAATAGCAAGTAAATGCAAAACTGCGTTTGTAGAACCACCAAGCGCCATTACTGCTGTAATTGCATTCTCGAATGCGCGTTTAGTAAGAATGTCGCGTGTAGTAATTCCATTCTTGATCAAATTGATAACAGCAGCACCTGATTCAGCTGCATAGCGATCGCGACGACGATCAACTGCTGGTGGCGCTGCAGAGCCAGGCAGAGAAAGTCCGATTGCTTCACCAACTGTTGCCATAGTGTTTGCTGTATACATTCCACCGCATGCACCTTCGCCTGGGCAGATAGCGCGCTCGATTTTTTCGACTTCTCCCTCTGAAATAATTCCGCGTGCACATGCACCAACAGCCTCAAAAGCATCAATAATCGTTACATCTTTGCCATCAACGTTTCCTGGCAGAGTCGAACCTGCGTAAACAAATACAGAAGCAACATCGATACGCGCTGCCGCCATCATCATTCCCGGAAGCGATTTATCACAACCTGCAAAAGTGACCATTCCATCAAGTCGCTCTGCCTGCATCACTGTTTCAACTGAATCAGCGATGATCTCGCGAGATACTAAAGAGAAATGCATACCTTCATGGCCCATTGAGATTCCATCTGAAACTGAGATCGTGCCGAATTGCATTGGGAATCCGCCTGCATCGATAACGCCTTGACGTGCAGCTTTTGCCAATCGATCCAAAGAAAGATTGCAAGGCGTGATCTCATTCCATGAGGATGCAATGCCTATCTGCGGTTTAGCAAAATCTTCATCCTTCATTCCAACTGCACGGAGCATTCCTCTTGCAGGCGCACGCTCTAAACCGTCGGTAACCATGCCAGAACGAGGCTTCATGTTTGAACTTTTTGAAGAACCAGACATGGCGCAAATCATATTGGCAATACACGCTCAATGAAAGCCGTACTTTAGGTAAAGTTCTATAGCGTTAGCCATTGGAAAAAATATAAATCCAACAATCGGAGAAAATCTTGAAAATAGTAGCGCCTGAAATCATTTATAGAGACCGATGGAAGACCCTCTTCGTTCTCGCAATATCTCAATTAATGGTCATCCTTGATGCATCTATTGTTAACATCGCAATTCCAAGTGCAAAGGCAGATCTTGGTATCTCGGATGCAAACCAGCAATGGGTTGTAACCGCATACACATTGGCATTTGGAAGTTTGCTATTGGTTGGCGGTCGAATTGGCGACTTCGTTGGTCGAAAGAAAGTTTTCACAATTGGTTTACTTGGATTCGCTGGGGCATCTGCACTAGGTGGAATTGCCCAAAGCCAAGGAGAGCTTTTTGCCGCTCGTGCTCTACAAGGTGTATTTGGGGCATTGCTAGCACCTGCAGTTTTATCAATTCTTAGCGTTACCTTCTTAGATCCAAAAGAGCGCGCAAAGGCATTCGGAGTTGTCGGTGCAATCTCAGGCGGTGGCGCGGCTATTGGATTAATTCTTGGTGGAACACTCACTGAATATTTCTCATGGCGTTGGTGCTTGGGCGTAAATGTTCCTTTTGCAATTTTTGCAGTAACTATGGCAGCAAAGTGGTTACATGAATCAAAATCTGGCGGCGAACATGGCTATGACTTCTCAGGAGTCTTAACTGCTACTGCTGGACTCTTCTCGCTCGTATATGGATTTAATCGTGCAGCTACGCACGGTTGGGGCGATAATGTAACTTTGATTTTCCTTAGCGTTGCAGTCTTGCTACTCGTAATCTTCTATTTTGAAGAGAAGCGTGCCAAGTATCCATTGATGCCATTACATGTAATTAAAGATAGAAATCGTGGCGGCTCTTATCTTGGAATGTTGATCGTAGGCGCAGGCCTATTCTCGATGTTCCTCTTCTTGGGACTTTATTTACAGGTAGTACTTCGTTGGACACCGCTACATAGTGGATTTGGATTCCTTCCTTTCTCAATCGGAATCGCCCTCAATGCAGGCATCGTCTCTAAATTGCTACCTAAGAATGGTCCTAAACCTCACATGATTGCAGGGCTAATCCTGGCTGCCGGAGGTTTAATGTTGCTCTCCACTATTACACCGACAAGTAATTATTGGACCCATGTATTTCCCGCTCTATTAATCATGAGTACTGGTATGGCAAATGTATTTATTCCGGTTACTACGACTGCGCTTCATGGAGTTGGTAATAGAGATGCCGGCGTTGCCTCTGCACTAACCAATACCAGCCAGCAAGTTGGTGGATCGCTTGGTACCGCACTTTTAAATACTGTTGCAACAACTGCAACTGCAAATTACATCGCAGCTAATCAAAAACTTGGAGATTTGGCGGTGCCAAATGGATTGGTGCATGGATATACGCAATCATTCCGAGTTGGAGCGCTATTTCTATTAATTGGTGCAATCGTGCTAGCGATTGCAATTAATGTAGGAAAAGAAGCGGTTGTCGAAAGCGAATCTGGCGGAGTAGCTTTGTAAAAGCTGATTAAGCTTGACCCAAATGGCCAAGTAGGAGCTCGCGAACTTTCGCAGCATCTGCTTGGCCTTTTGTTTCTTTCATGACTGCGCCGATTAACGCACCTGCTGCAGGTAAATGACCTGCACGAACTTTCTCTGCTACATCTGGCATTGCAGCGCATGCCTTCTCGATTGCCGCCATTAATGCCCCATCATCGCTTACAACTTTAAATCCGCGTTTTGAGATTACCTCAGTAGGAGTTCCTTCGCCATTGATAACGCCTTCTACAACTTGTCGTGCAAGTTTGTCAGTTAGTTCCCCTCTATTGATTAGTTCAACAATGTCAGCGACATCTTTTGGCGAAATTGAAAGTTCATCAACGGGAACTTCCTTTTCATTTGCAATACGGGAAATCTCACCTAGCCACCAACCACGGGCCTTAGTTGGATCTGCCCCTAAATTTACTGTCGCTTCTACTGTTCCAAGTAAATCCGCATTTATCATCGCAGCCATTTCCTTATCTGGAACTGACCATGCCTCTTTTAATCTCTTGCGATGCGCTGATGGCTTCTCTGGAAGTGATGCGCGTAATTTCTCGACCCACTGCGCACTTGGTGCGACCGGGACCAAATCTGGATCTTGGAAATAACGGTAATCCTCAGCTTGCTCCTTTGAGCGACCACTTCTTGTGGTGCCAGTATCTTCTTGGAAGTGGCGCGTCTCTTGTTTTACCTTTTCGCCCTTTTCAAGTAGCTCTGCATGTCTGATCATCTCGCCACGAATCGCTCGCTCAACTGAACGAAGTGAGTTCACGTTCTTTGTCTCAGAGCGAGTACCCAATGAATCCGATCCAATTAATCTAAGTGAGACGTTCGCATCGCAACGAAGTGATCCCTGCTCCATCTTCACATCCGATACCCCGATACTTCGCAAGATGTCTCGAAGTTCGGCAACGTATGCCTTAGCAACTTCTGGACCATACTTTCCGGTCCCAGGAATTATTTTGGTGACAATTTCAATAAGTGGAATACCAGCACGGTTGTAATCAAGTAACGAATAATCAGCGCCATGGATTCGGCCGGTTGCGCCACCCATATGAAGTGATTTTCCGGTGTCCTCTTCCATGTGGACTCTTTCGATTTCAATTCGAAAACTCTTAGGACCATCCTCAGTGTCTATTTCGACATCCAAATATCCATCAAAACAGATTGGTTCGTCATATTGTGAAGTTTGATAATTTTTTGGCATGTCTGGATAGAAATAATTCTTACGCGCAAAGCGGCTAAACGGTGCAACTTTACAATTTAGTGCCAAACCAATCTTGATAGCAGATTCGATTGCTGTCTCATTGACTACTGGAAGCGAGCCAGGTAGACCTAAGCAAACCGGGCAGACTTGAGTATTTGGTTCAGCACCAAATACTGTTGCACAACCGCAGAACATCTTTGATTTGGTATTTAGCTCAACGTGAACTTCTAAGCCCATTACAGGTTCGTACTTCGCGATTACTTCTTCGTAATTCACTTTGAACCACCTAGCGCTGGAGCCTTCGAAAGCAATGGCGAACCCCATTTTGAAAGTAGCGCCGCCTCAAGAGCAGCACCCACGTTATAAAGACGTTGATCTTCCATCGCAGGCGCCATAATCTGGAAACCTGCTGGCAAGTTATCTTCATCTGCAAGACCAGATGGCAATGACATCCCACAAATTCCTGCCAAGTTAACTGGGATAGTAGCGACGTCATTTAAATACATTGCAAGTGGATCATTGGCTTTCTCGCCGATCTTAAATGCAGTAGTAGGAGCAGTTGGTGATACCAGAACATCAGCACCTGCAAAGGCCTTTGCAAAATCTTGCATAATTAAAGTTCGAACTTTAAGCGCGCTTCCGTAATATGCATCGTAATAACCGCTTGAGAGCGCATAAGTTCCGAGAATTATGCGACGTTTTACTTCGCGGCCAAATCCTGCTTCACGAGTTGCACGCATAACTGATTCGGCATCCCCATCGCCCACACGTATTCCATATCGCATCGCATCAAAGCGAGCTAAGTTAGAAGAACATTCGGATGGCGCGATCAAGTAATAAGCAGCGAGTGCATATTGGAAAGAGGGACAAGAAACTTCGACAATCTCAGCACCGAGAGATGCGAGAATTTCAATCGATTCGTTAAAGCGATTTAAAACACCTCGCTGATATCCATCGCCTTGTAACTCTTTGATGACTCCAATTTTTAATCCCTTAACATTTCCATTTTTCGCAGCTTCAACGACTTTAGGAACCGGCGCATTTATTGAAGTTGAATCCTTTGGATCATGCCCGCCGATCGCCTCGTGCAATAAAGCAGCATCTAAAACCGTGCGCGCACATGGACCGCCTTGATCCAATGAAGATGAGAATGCAACTAGACCATAGCGAGAGACTCCACCATATGTTGGTTTAACACCGACAGTTCCGGTTACTGCAGCTGGTTGTCGAATTGATCCACCAGTATCAGTTCCGATTGCAAGTGGCGCTTCAAATGCTGCAATTGAAGCCGATGATCCGCCACCTGATCCACCAGGAATTCGCGTTAAATCCCAAGGATTGTGTGAGGGTCCATATGCAGAGTTCTCAGTTGAAGAACCCATTGCAAACTCATCCATATTTGTTTTACCGAGAATGACAATGCCATTCTTCTTTAAATTCGCCGTAACTGTTGCATCGTAAGGTGGGCGCCAACCTTCGAGAATCTTTGAACCACAAGTAGTTGGCACACCTTTTTGGGTGAAAACATCTTTAAGCGCGATTGGAACACCAGCAAGCGGTGCAAGTTGCTCACCTTTTGCTCGCGATTCGTCGATTGCTTTCGCTTGAGCTAGTGCACCTTCGGTATCTACATATAAAAATGCGTGAACTTCTTTATCTACTGCGCCAATTCGATCTAAATGTGCTTTAGTTAATTCGACTGATGAAATCTCTTTTGCCGCAAGAGCTGCAGCCATCTCTGATGCGCTCTTCTTAATCATTCTTCACCCAAAATCTGAGGTACGCGGAAACGTTGCTCTTCTTGGGCTGGAGCTCCGCTTAGCGCCTCTTCTGGAGTCAACGAGGGCTTAACTTCATCAGGACGAACGACATTGTTTATGGGAAGTGGATGCGAAGTTGGTTTGACGTCACTTTTAGCAACTTCTTGTACTCGATCAACGGCGCCCAAAATAACTTCAAATTCAGTGGAGAGCGCATCGAGTTCGGCATCGGACATCTCGATACGTGCAAGTTTTGCTAACTTCGCAACTTCAGCGCGTGAAAGGCTAGACATAATTGGAATTCTATTTTAATTAACGACTACTGGCGAATCTGCCCAGTGCCGGTTACTACCCAAGTGGTGGTTGTCATCTGCTCTAAGCCCATTGGACCTCTGGCATGCAATTTCTGATTTGATATTCCGATTTCTGCACCAAAACCCATCTGTTCGCCATCGGTAAAACGTGTAGATGCATTGATCATTACTGCAGCACAATCAGATAGCTTTACGAATTTATCGGCAGATCCCTTATTTTCAGTCACGATTGATTCGGTGTGCTGAGTTCCGTACTTTGCAATATGAGCTGAGGCATCCTCTAATGAATCAACAACTCCTACATTCATTTCAAGTACGCCATACTCTGTCGACCAATTCTCTTCTGAAGCAACCACAAAATTAATACCGAGGTCTTTTGCAACTCTCTGTGCTTCATTATCTGCATGTATGACAACGCCAGCTTCATTTAAGGCTTTAAGTGCAACTGGTAAAAACTCTTCGGCAACATCTTTATGTACCAACAGAGTCTCTGCGGCGTTACATACTGATGGACGATGAGTTTTAGAGTTGATGAGAATTGGAAGCGCCTTATCGAGATTGGCATCCTTATCAACATAAACATGGCACACACCTGCACCTGTTTCGATAGTTGGGACGGTTGCTTCATCGACGACCATTCGAATCAACGAAGCTGAACCACGGGGAATTACAAGATCTACATGTCCGCGGGCTTTTAAAAGAGCAGTTGTTGTGGCGCGATCATTTGAAGGTATCAATTGGATTACATCGGGAGAAATCTCTGTCTTTGCTAATGCATCTCGCATGATTTTCACCAAAATTTGATTACTGCTTTCAGCTGATGATGATCCACGAAGTAGCGCCGCGTTGCCAGACATAATCAAAATTACCGCTGCATCAACAGTCACATTTGGACGCGCCTCGTACACCATTCCAATAACGCCAAAAGGAACAGAGAGTTGGCGAAGATGTAATCCATTTGGAAGTGTTCTTTCGCGAAGGGTTTGGCCAAGCGGATCTTCAAGTTCAGCTACTTGACGAGCGCCATTTGCGATTGCCTTTACGCGTGCATCATTTAAGAGCAAACGATCTAGCAATTGGCTATTTAGACCATCACGTTTGCCGCGCTCCATGTCCGATTGATTGGCTTCTTGAATTTCAAATGTCTTAGCCTCAATCTCGTCTGCGATTGCTAATAGGGCTTCTTTGCGCTCTGCTCCACTTGCTACAGAAAGGGTGCGCGATGCTAGACGCGCTTTATCCGCTAAGGAGTTGACCAAATCTTGCGCATCCATGACGAGTATCTTACTAAGGCGTACCCTCTACCCGTGTTCAAATTTATTAAGCGCACCATCGCAACAGTTCTGGTTCTTTACTTAGCGCTATTCGGATTGACCAAAGCAATTAGATATCCAGAGCCGATTTCTGCGATCAAATTGGGTCTCGCGCCTGCATCAAAGACTCCAGATTTGATGCCAGCTCACATAATTGATCCCGCTGATACGCGAATTCCATGGACTACCGGATCTATTGAATTACCAGCAACTGTTAATTATGCCGGAGAAGAGATTTCAATTAATAAATTCTTTGATGAGACTAAGACAAACGCATTTCTAGTCATCAAAGATGGAAAACTAGTTTTTGAAAAATATTTCAATGGAAAGACCAAAGATACGCTTCTGCCCACCTACTCCGTGGCTAAAACTTTGACATCAATAATGATCGGACAGTTAATCGATCAGGGCAAATTAAAAGAGAGCGATACTTTCGTAAGCATATTGCCTGAATATACAGTGGGCACAGATTTTGACAAGATCACAATTAGCGATTTGTTAAATATGAACTCTGGAATTGGAGTTAGCGATAACTACCCTTCAGGCCCGTCTGGCTGGGGAGTTGCGATAGCACAAATGTATGCATCTACAGATGTTTATTGGTGGCTACACCACAATCAGAAGATGCGAGAAACTCCTGGAACAAAGCCAGAATACAGAAGTGTGAATACCCAATTACTTGGCATGGTGATTGCAAAATTAACGGGAGATAATGTCTCTACATATTTTGAGAAGAACGTCTGGCAATCAATTGGTGCACAGAACCAAGCAAAGTGGAATGTGGACCATGTTGGAGGCATCGAAAAGACCTTCTGCTGCTTTAATGCAACTGCTAGAGATTTCGCCAGAGTTGGTCAGCTATTTGTAAATAATGGACAGGCATCAATTGGTGGAGCTTCGGTTGTCAGCGCAAATTATTTAAAGCGCATGACGACTCCTGCAGTAACTCTCGATTATGGATGGGGATATTCCGCTCAGACCTGGCTTCCATTCCCAGATTCATTACTCATGATGGGTCTTCATGGTCAGTACATTTATGTGCAACCGAAAGAGCATGTAGTGATAGTGAAGCTAAGCGACTTGCCGACATCTGCAGATGGAATATCTGCAAAAATTGTTCCGGTATTACAACAAATTGCAAGTTTGGTTTAGAGGATTACCAAATCATCTCTATGAACTAATTCGCGCTCAAATTCTGCGCCAAGAGTTGCCGCCAACTCTTTCGTTGATCTACCTAGCATCTGTGGAATTTCATCGCTATCAAAATTGACTACTCCGCGAGCAATAACTTCGCCCTTTGAGTTGACTAAATCAACGGTATCACCAGCGTCGAAGTTGCCTTCCAAAGAAGTAACACCGGCCGGCAAGAGAGAAACGTTCCTCTCTCTCAAAGCTTTGACGGCTCCGTCATCTAAAACTAACTTTCCATTTGAAGCTGAAGCATGTGCCAACCAAAGTGCGCGAGCGCTATTTCTGTTATCTCGTGCGTGGAAGAAAGTTCCGAGCTCTTTGCCATCAATTGCTTCAGCTAAATCTGTTGCGTTAGTCAATAGCATCGAAGTTCCGGCGCTCGTTGCAATTTTGGCAGCCTCTATTTTGGTGATCATACCGCCGCTTCCAACTCCACTTCCTGCACCACCAAGTTTGATTTCTGAGAGGTCATTCGAATTCGTAACTTCAGAGATCTTCTTAGCTGAAGGATCACTTGGAGGTGCGTCATAAAGTGCGTCAACATCGGAGACGATAACTAATAGATCGGCTTGTGTAAGAAGTGCTACTAGGGCGGCCAATCTATCGTTATCCCCAAAACGAATTTCGCTGGTACCTACTGTGTCGTTCTCATTAATGACTGGCACAACGCCCATTGAAATTAATTTAAATAAAGCGCGCTGTGCATTGGAATAATGTGAACGTCGAACCACATCCGTGGTCGTGAGCAATACTTGTGATGCAGTGATTCCATAACGCGCAAAACTCTCGGTGTAGCGATGAATCAAAAGCCCTTGACCTACAGATGCTGCTGCTTGCTGTGTGGAAAGATCCTTAGGGCGAGTTTGCAAACCAAGTGGTGCAAGACCTGCAGCAATTGCTCCAGAAGATACAACAAGTACTTCTGCCCCGTTCTTTCGAACGCTTGCAACTACATCAACTAATCGATCTACAGCTGCTGCATCTAACCCAGCACCGCTGCCTGTTAAAGAAGAGCTTCCGATCTTGATGACGATTCGTTTCGCATCTTTCACAGCTTTACGCATCTTCATCCTCGCTCTCATCAATCAGTTCGGGTGTATTTGGATTAGATACCGAATACTCCCATTGACGAGCAATCTCGTCCTCAGTCAATTGATCTTGAACTTTCTCTTCCCGCCACACTGCATCTAAACGTGCATCCTCGCCACGTCGCTGCAGGTTCTTCGCAAGCATTTCTGCGCCAGCTTCGATTGTTGGCTCCCAATCAAAAATCACAGCATCCTGATCGTTTCCAATTCGAACTTCGCTACCTGCAACTGCACCTGCTTTAAATAGCTCCTTTTCAACGCCTGCTTGGGCTAAACGATCTGCAAGATAACCAACTGCTTCTGAGTTGGCGAAATTTGTTTGACGAACCCATCGTTCTATTCGCTTTCCAATCACCGTAAATGTGCCATCTCCATTTGCAAAGACTTTGAATCCAGCATCATTTACAGCAGCCGGTCTAATAACGATTCTTGTTCTCTCATCGCTCTTAATTGCTACACGCGAGGCTTGTACCAATTTCGCCATTGCATAAAGGAGTTCCTGGATACCAACTCTTGAAGCGGCAGAGATTTGATAGACCTCGTAGCCCTTATCTTGCAAAGTTTTGGTAACCATATCTGCCATTACTTTTCCATCAGGCAGATCAACTTTATTGAGCGCAACAATTCTTGGTCGATTATCAAGACCACCATATTGCTTTAGCTCATTTTCAATTATTACCAAGTCATCGACTGGGTTTCTATCAGCCTCTAATGTTCCGCAATCAAGTACATGTACTAGAGCAATACATCTTTCAACATGTCGCAAGAATTCAAGTCCGAGACCTTTTCCTTGTGATGCGCCAGGAATTAATCCAGGCACATCAGCTACGGTAAATCGAGTATCCCCGACAGCAACAACGCCTAAATTAGGAACTAACGTTGTAAAAGGATAATCCGCAATCTTTGGGCGAGCAGAAGAGATTGCTGCAATCAAAGAGGATTTACCTGCGCTTGGAAAACCAACTAACGCAATATCTGCAACGCTCTTTAGTTCAAGAATTAATGTGCGTTCTTCGCCTGGCTCTCCGAGAAGTGCAAAACCTGGCGCTCGGCGCTTTGAAGATGCGAGCGCGGCATTACCCAATCCACCACGCCCACCTTCAGCGGCCATGAAGGTAGTGCCATTACCAACTAAGTCAGCCAACTGATTTCCGTCTTGATCAAAAATAACTGTTCCAGATGGCACACCAAGAATTAAATCTTCTCCTTGTGATCCATCTTTTCTATCGCCATAACCTTGTCGACCATTTGTAGCGCGACGATGTGGCGAATGATGAAAATCTAAAAGTGTTGTGACGTTTGGATCTACCACCAGAATAATGTCTCCACCACGGCCACCATTTCCACCATCAGGCCCGCCAAGTGGTTTGAATTTCTCACGGTGCACAGAGACACAACCATCGCCGCCTTTCCCGGCAGCGACATGAAGGGTTACGCGATCAACGAAAGTTGTCATTTGCGTTACCCCTTTCTAAAAAGTAAAACTTGAAAGTAAAAAGCGGACCAGCATCGCCGGCCCGCTCTTAGTTAAGAACCGAAATTAAGCTACAGGTAGAACGTTCACTACATCGCGGCCACGTGCGCGACCAAATGTGACTGCACCTGCAGATAGTGCAAACAATGTGTCATCTTTTCCGATGCCAACATTTGCACCTGGGTGGAACTTTGTTCCGCGCTGACGAACAATAATTTCGCCAGCCTTAACTACTTGACCACCAAATCGCTTGATACCGAGGTATTGAGGATTGGAGTCGCGACCGTTACGGGTTGAGGAGACACCTTTTTTACTTGCCATGTGTTTTCACCTACTCCTTACTTCACACCGTTGATAGCGGTAATTTTTACTTTGGTTAGTTGTGAGCGAAAACCTTCGCGACGGCGATAACCTGTCTTTGATTTGTAACGAAGAATATGAATCTTAGGTCCCTTAGTCTGGTCGACTACTTCCGCTGTGACCTTTACTCCAGATAGAACCTTTGGATCTGAAGTAACTGACGCACCGTCAACTACAAGAACTGCTGGGAATGAAACAGTTGATCCAGCTGCAGCGTCGATGTGATCGACTGTAACTGTGTCGCCAACTGCGACCTTCTCCTGGCGTCCGCCAGCCTTAACGATTGCGTACATGATTCCTTCTTACTTCTCTATAACTTACTAAAGCCCGCTTGGGCAGGCGCCAATCCTACGAAATTACGCTTGGAATCTCAAAATGGGGTGCCAT
>CAYFJY010000008.1:0-10346 GCA_964343665.1 uncultured Actinomycetes bacterium
GATCGAGTTGGTTCGCTACTTAGAGTTATCGGAAGAGTTCTGCCGATGGCGGCAGAACCTCTTGATATCGAAGGCACTTTCCAAACAAGCGTTGGCCGAATAGTTGTGCGCGGGCAGAAAGAGGTTGCAACTGCAAAAGGTCGTTTGGAATCAATTCGAATAATCCCTGAGAATCCACAAGCTCGCCCCGAAGCGTTGAGAGCAATTGATGAGGCTGATTACATAACTATGGGGCCTGGTTCGTGGTTGACCAGCGTTCTGCCACATCTTATGGTGCCTGCTCAACGCGATGCCTTATGTGCAACTAAAGCTCAGAAGATAATACTTTTAAATTTAGATGCGCATCCATCGATTGCAGGTGATGAATTTGCTGGATATACCCCAGAAGAGCATCTCCAATTACTAAATCAATACGCTCCATCACTTAGATTTGATTATGTTGTAGCTGACGAATCAGGCGTGAAGGATCAAGAGAACCTTGAAGCAGTGGTTGAAGGTTATGGCGGTACTTTGATCTTAGGTGATGTGCGACGTGCTCCAGGGGCGATACATCATGATATTGCTAAATTAAATTCTATTTTTCGCTCAATTTTCAAGTAATTTTTCACGGAATAGGATTAAATAACGACACTTATGGCGATGACATCCAGCGTAAAAGATGAGTTAACTCGTCTTGCTGTAACCAAACCCTGCTGTCGCAAAGCAGAGGTCTCTGCATTAGTTCGTTTCGCAGGGGGCTTACATATTGCAGCTGGAAAGATTGTCGTAGAAGTTGAATTAGATGCAGCTCAAAGCGCTCGTAGACTTCGTAAAGATATCGCCGATTTATATGGACATGAATCTGATTTAGCAGTTATCTCCTCATCAGGAATTCGAAAAGGCTCTAGATATGTTATTCGAGTCATCGAAGATGGTGAAGCACTTGCCCGCCAAACCGGATTAGTAGATTCAAGTAATCATCCAATTCGTGGATTACCACCACAAGTTGTTAATGGTCCAATCTGTGATGCAGAGGCAGCGTGGCGTGGTGCATTTATTGCACATGGATCTTTGACAGAGCCTGGCAGATCTTCCTCATTGGAAATAACTTGCCCAGGACCTGAAGCTGCACTTGCACTAGTAGGTTCTGCAAGAAGATTGGGAATCTCTGCTAAAGCAAGGGAAGTAAGAGGAGTAGATCGAGTAGTTATTCGTGATGGAGATGCAATCGGGGCATTACTTACTCGACTTGGTGCTCACGAATCAGTGATGGCTTGGGAAGAGCGAAGGATGCGCCGTGAAGTTCGCGCAACTGCGAATCGTTTAGCAAATTTTGATGATGCAAATTTAAGAAGAAGCGCACGAGCTGCGGTTGCCGCTTCCGCTAGAGTACAAAGGGCAATGGAAATTCTTGGCGAGACTATTCCAGATCATTTGAAAGAGGCCGGAGAACTTCGAATCAATCATGGCCAAGCATCACTTGAAGAGTTGGGTTCTCTTGCATCACCTCCTATGACAAAAGATGCAATCGCAGGGCGTATTAGACGCCTCTTGGCGATGGCTGATAAGCGTGCACAAGAGCTCGGAATTCCAGATACCGAGGCCGGATTATCGCCTGATCTACTTAATTAGCCCTCACTTGTGCGATAGGCTAGGAAAGTACCCCAGCGTTGTGGATGCCCAAGCTGGGTTTTTTAATGTGTTTTTAATGTCGA
The DNA here is from genome assembly GCA_964343665.1 of uncultured Actinomycetes bacterium. Lineage (GTDB taxonomy): Bacteria > Actinomycetota > Actinomycetes > Nanopelagicales > Nanopelagicaceae > ZLKRG08. The sequence goes on from CAYFJY010000008.1 coordinate 1,695, forward strand.
GAGGCCAATATTTAAAATGACAGTAAAAGTTGGAATTAATGGTTTTGGTCGTATCGGTCGCAACTTCTTCCGTGCGGCTCTGAATAATCCAAATATTGAAATCGTCGGTATCAATGATCTAACTCCTACCGCGACCCTTGCTCATCTACTTAAGTACGATTCAATTCTTGGCCGCCTGCCTGTCGAGGTATCTGCTGGCGAAGGTTCAATAACAGTTGGTGGAAAGAGCATCAAAGTTTTTGCAGAGCGAGATCCTGGCGCACTTGGCTGGGCAGCAGTCGGAGCGCAAGTAGTCGTGGAATCAACCGGTATCTTCACAAAGGCATCAGATGCAGCGAAGCACATCTCAGCTGGAGCAAAGAAGGTAATCATCTCTGCACCTGCAACTGACGAGGACATCACGATCGTGATGGGAGTAAATGACAAGGCTTACGATCCAGCTAAGCATCACATTATTTCCAATGCATCTTGCACCACCAACTGCCTTGCACCATTTGCGAAGGTACTTCAAGAAGAGTTTGGAATTTTGCGCGGCTTGATGACCACAGTTCACGCTTATACAAATGACCAGGTAATCCTTGATTTCCCACATAAGGATCTCCGTCGCGCTCGCGCTGCGGCAACAAACATCATCCCAACTTCAACAGGCGCTGCGAAGGCGATCTCATTGGTATTGCCTGAGTTAAAGGGCAAGTTGGATGGTTATGCACTTCGAGTCCCAGTTCCAACTGGTTCTATTACGGATCTGACTGTTGAACTTGCGAGAGAAGTTACTGCAGCTGAAGTTAATGCGGCAATGAAGAAGGCCGCCGAGGGCCCACTTAAGGGAATCATGTCCTATACAGAGGATCCGATTGTCTCTTCAGATATTGTCACAGATCCACATTCGTCAATCTTTGACGCTGGCTTAACAAAGGCTATTGGAAGCACTGTGAAAGTTGCATCTTGGTATGACAATGAATGGGGTTACTCAAACCGTCTAGTTGATCTTATTGGTTTAGTCGGAAAGAGTCTTTAAATTTAAAATGACGGCTCTATCTTCATTAGCTGTCAATGGTAAACGCGTCTTCCTTCGCTGCGATTTGAATGTCCCATTGAAGGAGGGCGTGATTACTGATGATGGAAGAATTCGCGCCTCCCTTCCCACTATTAAGCAGCTCCTAGATAGCGGTGCATCTTTAGTAATTGCCGCACATTTAGGTAGACCTAAAGGTGTAGCAAAACCAGAGTTATCTTTAGCACCTGTTGCAAAGCGCCTAGGCGAATTGTTAGGCCAGGAAATTAAATTTGAAACTGTGCCAACAGTCGTAAATGATGATATTAAATTAAAGGCAGCAAGCCTAAAAAGTGGTGAGGTCTTGCTTCTTGAGAATATTCGTTACTCCGCTTCAGAGACCTCAAAGGATGAGGGCGAACGAGAGGTTTTTGCAAAAGAGTTATCAAGCCTTGCTGACGTATATGTAGGCGATGGTTTTGGTGCGGTCCATCGTAAGCATGCCTCAGTTTTTGATCTTCCAAAACTCTTACCTAATGCCGCTGGCCTACTAATTGCAGCTGAGGTCGATGTATTGAAGAAGCTCACCGAAAACCCTGCACGTCCATATGGAGTTATTCTGGGTGGAGCAAAGGTCTCCGATAAATTAGCTGTGATTGAGAATTTACTTGGCAAAGTAGATGTAATTGCAATCGGCGGCGGCATGCTCTTCACCTTCTTAAAGGCGCAAGGAAAAGAGATCGGTAAATCTCTATGTGAAGATGAGATGCTAGAGACCGTAAAAGGCTTAATGGAGACCGCAGAGAAGAGAGGCGTGAAGTTATTACTCCCAACGGATATCGTTGTTGCGCCAGAATTTTCGGCTGACGCGAAACCAACTTTAGTAAGTGCAGATGCGATTCCGGCCGATCAATTGGGCTTAGATATCGGCCCAGTCTCAGCTCAAAATTTTGCAAATGAAATCGTTGGTTGCAAGACAGTTTTCTGGAACGGACCGATGGGAGTCTTTGAATTTCCTAATTTTGCAAATGGCACCAAAGTTATCGCTGAAGCGTTAACGAAGGTCTCTGGAATTTCAGTAGTTGGCGGCGGGGATTCAGCAGCCGCAGTTCGAAAACTGGGTTTTGCGGATGATCAGTTTGGCTATATCTCAACCGGTGGCGGAGCCTCTCTTGAGTATCTTGAAGGCAAAGAGCTTCCTGGACTTAAAGCTTTGGGATACTAATCGGAATAAATTATTAAACATAAAAAATCGGAGGAGTCATGCGTAAACCATTAATGGCGGGAAATTGGAAGATGAATCTAAATCATCTTGAAGCAATTGCTGTTGCACAAAAATTGGTTTATTCATTAGACGACAAAGATTATGACGCTGTTGATATTGCAATTCTCCCTCCATTTACCGATATTCGATCTATTCAAACTCTTGTAGATGGTGATCGCTTAAGACTTCAATACGGAGCGCAGGATCTCTCTCCTGAAGCAAGTGGCGCATACACCGGTGATATTTCAGGTGGAATGCTTGCAAAACTTGGCTGCACATTTGTTGCTATCGGACATTCTGAGCGTCGTTCAATTCATAACGAGAGCGATCAGTTAATAAATAGCAAGATCAAAGCTGCGCTTGCAAATGAGATCACTCCGATTTTCTGTGTTGGTGAAGAGTTGCCAATAAGAGAATCTGGAAATCATGTTGCACACGTAGTTGCACAGGTAAAGGCTGGGCTAGCTGGTTTTCATAAGCCAGAGTTGAAGAAAATAGTCATTGCATATGAACCTGTATGGGCGATTGGCACTGGGAAGACTGCTACTCCCGAAGATGCACAGGAAGTGTGTGCTGCTATTCGAACTACTATGGCTGAGATTGGTTCTGATGAGATCGCAGAGAAGTGCAGGATTCTCTACGGTGGCTCTGTTAAATCATCGAATATCGTCGAAATCATGAAGCAACCAGATGTTGATGGAGCTTTGGTAGGGGGAGCGAGCCTAGACCCTGAAGAATTCGCGAAAATCGCCAAATTTCATGCGGCTCAGAGCGCTTAAGCGCCACGATAGAATCTCCCACCTACGAAGGAGTTTTAAATGGTTCTAGCTCTATCAATCTTGTTGGTTATCACCAGCATCTTGATGGTTCTTCTCGTGCTACTTCATAAAGGTAAGGGCTCAGGGCTCTCAGACCTTTTCGGTGGCGGCATCTCATCAACTTACGGTGGCAGCTCAGTTGTCGAACGAAACTTAGATCGAATCACTATTGTTGTTGGCGGTCTATGGTTTGCAGGAGTAATTGCTTTAAGTTTGTTGTTGAAGTAAAACCAAAAGAAGATCTAAGGAAACTAGAGGAGAGAAATGGCTGGCGGTAGTGCAATTCGCGGAAGTCGTGTTGGCGCAGGTCCAATGGGCGAGGCAGAGCGCGGCGAAGCTATTGAACGTTTCACAATCTCTTATTGGTGCGCAAACGGTCATGAGGTTCGTCCTTCATTCGCACAAGAAGAGGGCGTTGTAGTTCCTGAAGAGTGGGATTGTCCACGTTGTGGTTTTCCCGCTGGTCAAGATAAGAATAATCCGCCATCACCAATAAAGAATGAGCCATATAAGACTCACCTTGCCTACGTGAAAGAGCGTCGCACCGTTGCAGAGGCTAATAAGATTCTTGAAGATGCTTTGAAGAAATTACGTGGAGAAGACGACTAAAACTATTTTAAAACCACTTTAAATCTTGTTCATAGGGATTTAGCGGCGTTAATTAACTCCGCAATACCCATAGCCCGGTTATGTAGATGAACTCTACTTACCGGGTATTTTCTTGCTGAGAGCGCGCGGAATTCACCAAGTGCTTGCGCCATAACTAAAGTTTCAAATGAGAATTCACTCCCAGGGATTGGATAATCCCTCTCGCAACTTCCCGTGATTATCAAGAATGAGCCATTTGGTTGTCCAGCCTTATGAAATTGTCCCGTTGAATGTTGAAAACGTGGACCCCATCCAAAAGTGACAGGCTTACCGCTCTTTTCAGCAAGAATCTCTCTTAGTTCCAAAAGTGCAACATCATCTCTTCTATCAAGATATGCAAGTATTGCGATGTACCCAACACAATCATCAATGAGATTTTTTAATTCGGTTGCTAAATCTGCACTCTTTAATTCAACATGTCCATCAATGTTTCCAATTGGAAGGGGTGGAACTTTGTTATTCCACTCTTTAAGTAACTCTGACGTCGCATTCTTAGCTTCAGTTACATTTGGTTGATTGAAGGGATCAATCTCTAGCGCAACCCCAAGTAGAGCAGTAGCCCATTCCCAAGTTATGAAATGCTCACCCAAATCCCCAGAGATATCTAAATCGCCTCCACCGGAAAATGAGATCACCATCTGCTTCGAAGCGATTGCTTCACCCAATTTTGAAATAACAACTGGGAGTCGACCTTTCTTATCTTTTCCAGTTGATTCGGCAATTAATTGTTCAATCCAATCGGAGAGCCCTGGAATATTTGGAGAATCAGCGAAAGCTACAAATTGGTTACTCTCTGTGTAAAGAAGATATGCAATATCAATAGCGACATTTTCACTTTTCGCTAACTGCAATCTTTGGGCTGCGGCGCTATCTAATAATAGCGCTGGATCAACTCCAATTAACGTGGCAGGAAGAAGTCCAAAAGCAGTAAGTGCAGAGAAGCGCCCTCCAACATTTGGATCAGCATTAACAACTAGATATCCACCAGCTCTTGTCTCTTGATCTAATGGCGATCCAGGGTCTGTTATAAAAACAATATGCTCCCTTGGATCGAGACCTTGCGATTTCAAGGCATATTCCATAGCTACTCTCTGTGAAGCAGTTTCAATAGTTGAACCTGATTTAGAGCTCACGATGATGATTGAATTTTTCAAATCTCGATTGAGTGCGTGTGAAGCATAATTAGGATCAGTTAAATCAAAAACAAAGAGATTCTTATTGAAAGTATTTGCAATTACCTCTGGAGCTAGGGAGGAACCTCCCATGCCACAGAGAATTACCTCTCTACCGCGAAATTTCGCAGCTAGAGCATCTAATGTTGGTAGAAGTTCTCTAGAACTCTCTGGAAGATCAATCCAATTTAATCTGATTGCCGCCTCGGCCTCTGCATCTTTACCCCAAAGTGTGTGATCCTTCTTCGCGAGGCGGCTATTTGCTTGAGAGAGTTTCTTATAGGTATGACTCTCACGATCAATCTTTGAAAGCAAAGGCCCAGAAAGTTTGATCATTGCTTAGCGTGCTCCACCTCAGCAAGGAGAGATTCCCAAGATGACATGAACTTTTCAACCCCATCTGCCTCTAAATGATCTGTTACCGCCGCCAAATCAATTCCAACTTTTGCAAGTTCAATGAGCTCATCTGCAGCGCTCTTTATATTTGGAGTAATTGTGTCTTTAGCTTCTATTACTGCTGCAATCACAGCATCTAGCGTTGCAGGGGGCATAGTGTTCACAGTATTCGGAGCGATCAATGTATCTACATACATAGTAGAACGGTAAGCAGGATCTTTAACTCCAGTAGAAGCCCAAAGCGGACGTTGATGGTTAAATTTAAAGTTCTTAAATTTCTCTAAATAAAGTTCATATGCAAGGCGTGCGTTTGCAACTGCAGCTCTGCCTTTTAAGTGTTCATGTGAAGGATTAGTTAACTGCTTGTCGACAGCGGCATCCAAACGACTTACGAAGAATGAGGCGACAGAGTGAACCTTCGATGGATCTTTACATTTTTCGATTCCGGCTTGATAAGCATCGATAACTTCGGCATACCGACTTAAAGAGAAAATCAATGTCACATTGACGCTAATACCACTTGCAATAACTTCAGTGATAGCTGGGAGACCCGCGCGAGTAGCAGGGATTTTTATCATCAAATTTGGTTGATCGACTATTTTCCATAAGCGCTCTGCTTGCTCTATTGTCCTTTTCGTATCGTGCGCAAGTCTTGGATCAACTTCGATACTTACTCGACCATCTATGCCGCCAGTTACTTCATAAATCTCGCGGAATAATTTGCAGGCATCGCGAACATCTTCAGTTGTTAACTTTTCAACAATCTCTTCTGCGCTCAAATGCTTGTTTGCTTCTATTGCGCTCTTGTAACTTGGATCTTTAGTTATCGCAGCTTGAAAAATCGCTGGATTGGTAGTGACGCCAAATACCTCTTTTCTAGCGATTCTCTCTGGCAAAGTGGTTGTCAGAGCAGCTCGAGAGAGGTCATCTAGCCAAGTACTGGTACCTGCTGCATACAAATCAGTTATCTTCATAACGCTGCCTTTATCTTTGTCGCGACTTTATCTCCGCTAAAGCCAAACTCTTCAAATAATTTTGAAGCGGCGGCTGATGCTCCAAAGTGATCAAGTGAAATTATTAATCCGTTATCGCCAACAAATTCGCGCCAACCTTGAGCAACTCCAGCTTCGATGCTGACCTTTAATGCGCTCTTTGGCAAAAGTGATTCTCGATAACTCTGATCTTGCTCCGCTAACCATTCAAGACATGGCGCTGAAACAACCTGTGTAGCAATTCCATCTCTTTCTAATATTTCAGCAGTTTTCATAGCGACACTTACCTCTGAACCTGTTGCAATGATAGAAACTTTCGGATTTGAAACTGCTTTAACTGCATAAGCGCCTTTGGAAACTCCCGCGGGATTGGCTGGAAGGGTAGGAAGCGCCTGTCTTGAAAGGAGAATTCCAGCAGGTTTCTTACGATTTAACATCTCAATCCAGCATGCGGCAGTCTCATTTGCATCAGCAGGACGAATTACATGGAAATTTGGAATCGCACGCAAGGCTGCAAAGTGCTCGATTGGTTGATGGGTTGGACCATCCTCTCCGACTCCGATGGAATCATGAGTCCAAACAAATGTGGTTGGAATATCCATTAACGCAGCTAAACGAACTGAAGCGCGCATGTAATCTGCAAACATGAGGAATGTCCCGCCGAATGCTTTAGTCAATCCACTTAATGTGATTCCATTCAAAATCGAACCCATTGCATGCTCGCGAATACCGAAATGAATTATGCGGCCATACGGGTTGGCGCCTTTCATTGCACTTGAAGCTGGCAGGAACGAACCGCCATTTTCGATCGTGGTGTTATTGGATTCTGCTAAGTCCGCAGAGCCACCCCAAAGTTCTGGCAATTGCTCTGCAAGGGCATTAATTACCTTTCCACTTGCGGCGCGAGTGGCTACATCCTTATCTGTTGGAAACTCTGGAATCTTTAGAGAAGGCAATTTCCCCGAAATAAGTCGATCCAAAAGCGAAGATTTCTCTGCATTTGATGAACGCCATTTTGAAAGCTTCTCGTTCCATTCAGAGTGGGCCTTCGCTCCGCGCTCTATCACTTTTCGCGAATGAGCGAGAAGCTCTGCTGGCATCGCAAAGGATTCTTCAGGATTCAAACCTAACTCTCGCTTAGTTGATGCAACTTCTTCATCACCTAAAGCAGAACCATGTGATTTTGAAGTGCCTCGCGCTTTAGGAGCAGGCCAAGCAATAACAGTATGTAAACGAATCAGAGATGGCTTCGTTACTTCTTTCTTTGCACGCTCTATCGCAGCATCAAGCGCCTTTATATCCACTGATCCATCAGATGACGTTGCAACCTCTTCGACATGCCATCCATATGCTTCATATCTTGCAGAGACATCTTCAGTGAAGGAGACATGAGTGTCACCTTCGATGGAGATTCGATTGTCATCATAGATAACAATTAGATTGCCGAGTTCTTGAGTGCCAGCAAGTGAAGATGCTTCGGCAGAGACGCCTTCTTGTAGATCTCCATCTGAACAGAGCACATAAACTCTATGATCGAAGAGATCTGAATTTGGATCTAATAAACCTTTCTCAAATCTTGCAGCCATCGCCATTCCAACTGCAGTTGAAATTCCAGCGCCAAGTGGACCGGTTGTCATCTCAACACCTGCAGTATGTCCATATTCAGGATGCCCAGGGGTTAACGAACCCCAAGTTCGAAAACTCTTTAGATCCTCGATTTCAAGGCCGTAGCCACTTAAATAAAGTTGTGTGTAAAGAGTAAGAGAGGAATGTCCGCAGGAGAGGACAAAACGATCTCTACCTAACCATTTTGGATCCTTTGGATCATGGACCATATGTTTTTGAAATAAAAGATATGCAACAGGCGCAAGTGACATCGCAGTACCTGGATGTCCATTGCCAACTTTCTGAACCGCATCTGCAGCGAGCGCACGCGCATATTTGACGACTTGATCATCCTCGGGGCTCCAAGTAAATGTCATTATTGACCTTTCGAAGATAGAGTTTTTAGATACTCATATTTGAAACTTAATCGCGTTCGCCACGTTGCAAACCAGAAGAGTGCGGCGCCAAGTAGATGTGCTCCAACGAGAGCTTGAGGAAGACCTTGCCACCACTGGATTAAGCCTATTAAGCCTTGGCCTATGATGGCTACCAAGAGCCAATTCGCTTCACTGCGTGGCAATTTTATTGCAATATACAGAGTGATTAGTAATGTAATCGCGACAAGGGCGCCGTGATACTTGGCTGCCAATGTGATTGCTATGTTAAATCTCGGCGCCTGCCAATCTCCCGCATGAGGTCCACTGCCTGTGACGACAGTTCCGGCAATCAAAGTAAGAAATGCGAAAGTTGCCAAGATTTTGGC
>CAYFJY010000008.1:10446-22097 GCA_964343665.1 uncultured Actinomycetes bacterium
ACAAGGATTCCGAGTACTTTGACTTTAAATGAAGCGTCGTGGCCCCTGAAATCAAAAGCATCGAAAGCAAGAGATGGCTTGCAACGCTAGCTGGGTTTAACTTTGTTAAGACTGTAAATCCACCAAGAACCCCTTGGCCCAAAATTCCTCCGACTTGAAGCCAGGCAAGTAACTTAAGATCGCTCCAGCCTTTTTTGTGTATCCGATATACAAAATAAAGAGTCGTCATAGCTGCGGCGAAGAGTGCAAATGTGAGTAAACGATTTCCGAATTCAATCCAAGCATGTAACTGTGGCTGTGATTCGATCGGGCGATAAGAATCTGCGGTGCACTTTGGCCAGGTCGGACAGCCAAGTCCTGAGCCTGTAAGTCTTACCAACCCGCCCGTGACCACTAGAAGAATTTGAAATGCCAGAAGAGCGGCAGCGCTTATAGAGAGCGCACTTTTCTTCATACCGCCATATTAACCAGCGCTTCCAAAGAGCCAATTGGCGAAAGGCTGGGAATTACGACACAATATCGTTGTGAAAATCAAGGATGAACGGACCCGCGAATCAGTGGCTCGCTCCATCCTTGAAAATGGACCCTCAACCGCCGCTGAGCTAGCAGAGCGCCTTGGAATTACCCCCGCCGGTATACGCCGCCATCTTGATGCCTTGATTGAAGAGGGAACTCTCGATGCGAGAGAGCCACATGCCGCGCTCTCTCGTGGCAGAGGTCGCCCATCAAAAGTTTTTCTTATGACCGATGCAGGTCGCCAGAAATTCGAGCATTCCTATGATGATCTTGCAATTAGCGCGCTCAGATTCATGGCAAGTAAAGATCCAAATTTCATAAAAGATTTTGCAAAGAATCGCGCAGATGATTTAGAGCGTAAGATTTTAAATAAGTTTGAAAAATCAAAAGGAAAGCAAGATAAAAATCTAGATAAAAATAAGGCGCTCGCAGAGTTATTAACCACTGAAGGCTATGCATCAACAATTCATAAAGTAGGCGTCGGACAAGAGATGTGCCAACATCACTGTCCCATCGCGCACGTAGCAGCTGAATTTCCCGATCTCTGCGAAGCAGAGACTGCGGTCTTCTCCAAGACGTTAGGCACACATGTACAAAGACTTGCAACCATCGCCCACGGAGACGGTGTTTGCACAACATTCATTCCGGTAGTAAAGAAACCGTAAAGGACAGAAATGACAATCGCACATCCAGAGCTAGAAGGTATTGGCAAATACGAATATGGCTGGTCCGACCCAGATAAGGCAGGAGCCACTGCAAAGCGCGGTCTTAATGAAGATGTCGTCAGAGATATCTCATCAAAGAAGAGTGAACCACAATGGATGCTTGATCTTCGTTTAAAGGGTCTTGGGCTCTTTGATAAGAAGCCGATGCCAAATTGGGGATCTGATCTATCGGGTATTGATTTCGATAACATCAAATATTTTGTCCGCTCTTCTGAGAAGCAAGCTCAATCTTGGGAAGATCTACCAGAAGATATTAAAAATACTTACGATCGACTTGGTATTCCTGAGGCAGAGAAGCAGAGATTGGTGGCCGGTGTTGCTGCGCAATACGAATCAGAAGTGGTCTATCACTCGATTCGTGAAGATTTAGCTGCACAAGGTGTAATTTTTCTAGATACTGATACTGGTTTGAAAGAACATGAAGATATCTTCAAAGAGTATTTCGGTACCGTTATTCCGGTTGGCGACAATAAATTTGCCGCTCTAAATACCGCAGTCTGGTCTGGTGGTTCCTTTATCTATGTGCCAAAAGGTGTACATGTAGAGATTCCGTTACAAGCATATTTCCGCATTAACACTGAGAATATGGGTCAATTTGAGCGCACATTGATTATTGCCGATGAAGGTTCATACGTTCATTACGTAGAAGGTTGCACCGCGCCGATCTACTCATCTGACTCTTTGCACTCTGCAGTTGTCGAAATCATCGTAAAGAAGAATGCACGTGTTCGTTATACAACTATCCAAAACTGGTCGAACAATGTTTATAACTTGGTAACCAAGCGTGCAACTTGCGAAGAGGGCGCGACCATGGAGTGGATCGATGGAAATATCGGTTCAAAGGTGACCATGAAATATCCTGCGGTATTCCTGATGGGCGAACATGCAAAGGGAGAGACGCTCTCAATTGCATTCGCAGGTGAAGGTCAACATCAAGATGCAGGTTCAAAGATGGTGCATGCTGCACCAAATACCTCATCAACAATTATTTCGAAATCTGTAGCACGCGGTGGAGGCAGAACTTCTTATCGAGGTCTGGTTCAAGTCAACGAAGGTGCTTCAGGCTCAAAGAGCACAGTCAAGTGCGATGCACTCTTAGTCGACACGATCTCTCGTTCAGATACTTATCCGTACGTTGATGTTCGAGAAGATGATGTATCAATGGGTCACGAAGCAACTGTTTCTAAAGTTTCTGATGATCAACTCTTTTACCTGATGTCACGAGGCTTAACAGAGGACGAAGCGATGGCGATGATCGTTCGTGGATTTATCGAACCGATTGCGCGAGAACTTCCGATGGAGTACGCGCTGGAACTTAATAGGTTGATTGAATTGCAGATGGAAGGGGCAGTTGGTTAATGTTAAATACCAACATTATTCATACTCCAACTGGTCGCGAAGAGGCATGGCGCTTCACTCCGCTCTCTAAATTAAAGGGACTTCACGACGGCAGCGCCGTTATTGGTGAGGATCATTCGCTAGTTTCTAAGTCACTTCCTAAAGGGGCGACCTTTGAGAGAGTCACAACTGACAATCACAGCACCACAAGTGATGATGCAATTGTGCAGCGCGTTGTGGGTTCACAATCGATCGCGAAGATCGTGATTGATGGTGAATTAGCCGAGCCAGTTATCTTGGGCAGAGCAGATATCGCAAAAGCAGAGTATTCGAGGGTTCAAATCCAAGTTAAGAAATTTGCGAAGGCTACTTTGATTCTCGAAAACACGGGCAATGCTCTTTTAGCCGAGGATTTAGAACTCTTGCTCGAGCCTGGATCAAACTTAACTTTCATTACATTGCAGGAATTTGAGGGCGAAGCAGTGTATGCAGCTCGTCACCATGCAATCGTTGATAAAGATGCAACATTCAAATCAATCACGGTCACCATTGGTGGTTCTTTAGTACGCATCTTGCCAACTGTTGAATTTAAAGCGCCAGGTGGAGATGTTGATTTACAAGGAATTTATTTCGCATCTGCTGGACAACATCTTGAACATCGTTTGCATGTAGATCATCTTGTGCCAAATGCAAAATCACGCGTTAATTACAAGGGTGTTCTCGCGGGAGAATCAGCCAGAACTGTTTGGTTTGGCGATGTCTTTATACGTGCAGCTGCTGAAGGAACCGATACTTACGAGCTCAACCGCAACCTTCTTCTAACTGATGGAGCACGCGCGGACTCAGTGCCAAATCTAGAGATTGAAACTGGCGAAATTGTCGGCGCAGGGCATGCTTCAACCACTGGACGTTTCGATGACGAGCAACTTTTCTATTTGATGTCACGAGGCATCAATATGGATGATGCGCGACGTTTGGTAGTCCGCGGGTTCTTTAATGAGATCGTAAGCCAAATTAAGAATGATGAGATTGAAGATCGTTTAATGAAGAGAATTGATGGCGAATTAGTAAAGGTCGGTAAATAATGGCAGATCTTTTACTTGATTCCATCGCAGAAGGTAAGCCAATAAAGCTATCAAAGAATGGCAAAGATCTCTGTGTCGCTCGAGTTGGCAATGAGGTTTTTGCAATCGAAGATAACTGCACCCATCAAGATGCAGCACTTTCCGAAGGCGAACAAAATGGTTACAAAATAGAGTGTTGGTTACATTCTGCCGAGTTCGATCTAAGAACTGGCGAAGCTTTAACTCCACCCGCAGTTCAATCAGTGAAAACATATCCAGTTTCAATTGACGGTAACAACGTCATAGTAGAGATCTAATAGGAGAGAGCAATGAGTAAATTAGAGATTCGCGGATTACAAGTAAGTGTAAATACCGAGAACGGTCCGAAGGAGATCTTGAAAGGCGTTGATCTAACGGTTAACTCTGGAGAGACTCATGCAATCATGGGCCCAAATGGTTCTGGTAAATCAACCCTTGCATATTCAATTGCTGGTCACCCAAAGTATGAAATCACGGGTGGAACTGTTCACTTGGATGGACAAGATTTACTTGAAATGAGCGTTGATGAACGTGCAAAAGCTGGACTCTTCTTGGCGATGCAATATCCAGTTGAAGTTCCCGGAGTTTCTGTATCTAACTTCCTTAGAACAGCCGCAACAGCACTTCGTGGTGAGGCTCCAAATCTTCGTAAGTGGGTCGGCGAAGTTAAAGACGCTATGGCCTCTTTAAAGATGGATCCAGCTTTCGCAGAACGTAGCGTTAATGAGGGTTTCTCAGGTGGTGAGAAGAAGCGCCACGAAATCATGCAACTTGAGTTACTAAAACCTAAAATCGCAATCCTTGATGAAACTGATTCAGGTTTAGATGTTGATGCCCTCAAAGTTGTTTCTGAAGGCGTAAATCGTGCTAAGGCGGAGAGCAATCTAGGTGTTCTTTTGATTACTCACTACACCAGAATCTTGCGCTACATCAAACCTGATTTCGTACACGTATTTGCAAATGGTCGTATCGTAGAAGAAGGTGGACCAGAGCTTGCTGATCGACTTGAAGAACATGGCTACGAGGAGTACGTAGGAAAGTAATGTTGGATGTCTCCGCTATCAAGAAGGATTTCCCGATCTTCGATCGAAAAATCCGTGATGGCAAGCGCCTTATTTATTTAGATAGCGGAGCTACGTCTCAGAAACCTAATTCGGTCATCGATGCAGAGGTGAATTTCTATCGATTCAGTAATGCAGCTGTGCATCGAGGCGCCCATCAATTAGCAGAAGAAGCAACTGACCATTTTGAAAATGCTAGATCAATAGTCGCTGAATTTATCGGTGCAGATCCTGATGAGGTGGTCTTCACCAAGAGCGCTACCGAATCCATAAATCTTGTCGCGTATGCGCTCACGGAAAAGATCAAATCTGGTGATCGAATCGTTGTATCCGAGATGGAGCACCACGCGAATCTGATCCCTTGGCAGCAATTGGCAAAGAGAACTGGCGCTGAACTTGCCTGGTTTGCAGTTACCCCTGATGGCCGTTTGGATCTTGGCTCTATCGATCAGGTTATAAGTTCTAACACCGCTATTGTCGCGATTACCCATCAATCAAATGTGCTCGGAACCATCACCCCAATTGATCAGATTGTTAAAAGAGCAGAGAGCGTAGGAGCGAAAGTTCTTTTGGATGCCTGCCAATCAGTTCCACATATGAACGTAGATGTTCGAAAATTAGGAGTTGATTACCTCGCCTTCTCTGGCCATAAAGCGCTTGGTCCTACGGGAGTCGGGGTTCTTTGGGGAAGAGATTTAGAAGAACTTCCACCATTCTTATTTGGCGGTTCAATGATTGAAAATGTAACGATGACGGATGCAACCTGGGCGCCGGCTCCTAAGAAATTCGAGGCAGGCGTGCCGAATATGGCACAGGCGATTGGACTTGGAACTGCACTTAAATATTTAAATAAGGTGGGGCTAAAGAATATTCACGAGCATGAGTTGTATTTAACTAGATCACTTCTAGCAGGATTAGAAGATATCGATGGTCTGAATATTTTCGGACCAAGAGATTTGCAAGATCGAGGCGGTACTGTCTCCTTCACCGTTGACGGTATACATCCTCATGATTTAGGTCAATATCTGGATGCACAAGGAATAGCAGTTCGTACAGGTCACCATTGCGCATGGCCACTTGCTCGAAAATTCAAGATTCCAGCCACAACTCGAGCTTCAATGTATTTATATAACGATTTATCCGATATTGATGCCTTGATCACGGGTATCAAAGATGCGAAGAAATTCTTCCTGGAGCGCTAATGGAATTAAATTCGCTCTACCAAGAGGTCATCCTTGATCATTACAAGAGACCACATCACAAGGGTTTAAAGCCCGGAGACATACAAGTTCATCACATCAATCCAAGTTGCGGTGATGAAATCACGCTCTCATTGAAGGTAGAAGGCGGGAGAGTAGGAGATATAACTTGGGATGGAGTTGGCTGTTCAATTTCGCAAGCAAGCGTTTCAATCATGAGTGATTTACTTCGTGAAAAAAGTGTTTCTGAAGCCAATTCCATACTTGATAATTTTGTATCTATGATGCAGAGCAAAGGTCAAGATTCGGGAGATGAAGGTGTCCTGGAGGATGGGGTAGCGTTAGCTGGAGTCTCTAAATATCCAGCTCGTATAAAATGTGCCTTATTGGGATGGATGGCATATAAGGATGCGATTACTCAGTTAAGAATCGATTAGTTCGTGAGAGTTTTTAATTTATTCGGAAATTTAGTCGGAAAAGAGAAGAGAGTCGGGAGAAGAGATGGCAGCAAAAGTAGATGATGTGACAGAGGCGATGAAAGATGTCGTTGACCCAGAATTAGGTATCAATGTAGTCGACCTCGGTCTTATTTACGATGTTATGGTTGACGATAGCAACACAGCCATTCTTAACATGACTCTGACCTCAGCGGCTTGTCCACTCCAAGATGTCATCGAAGATCAAACACGCGCAGCATTGGCTGGTATTGCCGATGATGTAAAAATCAATTGGGTTTGGATGCCACCTTGGGGTCCAGACAAAATCACCGATGATGGTCGCGACCAACTTCGTGCACTTGGTTTTACAGTCTGAGTTGATTTAATTGTCAATGCATGCCGGCTGGATGGCGATGCGCGCCTTAACCAGCGATCAATCGGTTAAAGATGTAAAACTAAAACCTGGCACTTTAAGAAGAATCATAAAATATGCGGTTCCGTATCGCTTCATTTTCGCCCTCTTTTTCGTAGCGTTGGTTGTAGATGCGCTTTTAACAATCGCAACCCCACTTCTATTGAAGAGATTAATAGACGATGGCGTAATCCCTAAAAACGGCTCTCTTGTAACAAAATTGGCACTACTTGTTGGATTAATTGCGATTTTGTCCGCGGCATTTAACATAGTCATTCGATGGTGGTCCTCTCGAATTGGTGAAGGTCTGATTTATGATCTTCGTAGCCAAGTATTCGAACATGTGCAATCTCAATCAATTGCATTTTTCACTAGAACTCAAACTGGTGCATTAATCACCAGAATTAATACAGATGTGATTGGGGCTCAAAGAGCATTTACTGCCACATTCTCCGGGGTAATCTCGAATGTCATAACTCTTATTCTTTTACTAGTTACCATGATCAGTTTGAGTTGGCAGATAACCGTACTCTCACTATTGCTACTTCCTATCTTTCTCGCACCGACAAGATGGGTCGGACGTAAGCTACAGCGATATACCCAGGACTCATTTGAATTAAATGCAGAAATGGCAAGCACTATGACCGAGCGATTTAATGTATCTGGCGCGTTATTAGTGAAGCTATATGGGAACGCCAAGGAAGAGGTTGCGCTATTTAGATCACGTGCGAGAAAAGTTGCTGATATTGGAATAAGTATGGCGATGTTAAACACCTTCTTCTTCATCGCGTTAGTTTCAGTAGCTGCAGTAGCGACATCAATCGCATACGGAGTTGGTGGTCACTTGGCAATCGAAGGAACTATGACCGTAGGTGGTTTGATTGCTATCACCACACTTCTTGCTAGGTTGTATGGACCATTGACAGCGCTCTCATCAGTTCGAGTAGATGTGATGGGCGCGCTCGTCTCATTTGAGAGAGTATTCGAAGTGCTCGATCTCCAACCGATGGTTAAAGATAAAGCAGATGCAAAAGTTTTAGAGACCAGAAATCCCAAAATTGAATTTAAGGATGTCCGTTTCACATATCCACGAGCAAGCGATATTTCGCTAGCTTCTCTGGAATTGGTGGCAAAACAGGAGAGTATTGAAAGTGGCGAGATCTTAAAAGGAATTTCTTTTGTGGTCGAACCAGGTACCATCACAGCACTTGTTGGTCCTTCAGGTGCAGGAAAGACCACGATAAGCGCATTACTTCCACGCTTATATGATGTAACGGATGGTTCAATAACTGTCGATGGCATTGATATTAGAGATGTAACCGGTACCTCACTTCGTAAATCAATTGGTGTGGTCTTGCAAGATTCGCATCTCTTCCATGACACTATTGCAGCAAACCTTAAATATGCAAAGCCAGATGCAACTCTCGAAGAGATGAAAAGCGCATGTCAATCTGCACAAATTTGGGATTTGATTCAAAGCCTGCCAAATGGCTTGGAAACTATGGTTGGTGATCGCGGCCACCGACTATCTGGTGGAGAGAAGCAGAGGTTAGCGATCGCCAGATTGCTACTTAAATCTCCCAGTATCGTCATTTTGGATGAAGCAACCTCAAACCTTGATTCAGAGAACGAGGCGCTTGTGCAAGCTGCGCTGAAGGAGGCTCTAAAAGGTAGAACTAGCATTGTGATCGCACATCGATTAAGCACAATCAAAGAGGCTGATCAAATTCTCGTTCTAAATGAAGGTTTAATTGAACAACGCGGCAAGCACGATGAATTGGTAGAAGCTGGCGGGTTATATAACGAACTTTATCAACGCCAGGATCTATCCCTTTCTAATTAAATATCTACCGTATAAAACTAGCGCTGCAAAGAATAGCCATTGGAGTGCATAGGCCATATGTGGGCCATCTGAGAGCTCAGGTAATTCTGCTGGAGTGCCAGGAGTGATGCCCGGACCATCCACCAAATCAAGATAGAAATCTTCTGTTTTAACTTTCGATTTTAAGTTCCAACTATTTATTAAATTTCCAGTTGCGGGAAGGGCAAAGAAAGATCCACGCGGAAGTGAGTTATCGATTCGGATGCGACCAATAATTTCAATTGTTTGGAGCGGGGTGTTTGGGATCTTTGGCCTCGCTAACGCGGTTTCACCTGCTTCAACCCAGCCACGATCCACCCAAAATTGCATACCTTCACTCTCAAAAAGAGTCAGATATTCATAACCATATTTGCCATCGGAATTATATCTATTGCGTAAGAGAACTTCGTGGTTTTTATCAAACATGCCGGTTACGGAAACGGTGCGCCATTCACTCTTTTCAAGATTTGATTGGCCGACGGTTTTAGATAACTTATTACCTAATAGTGAATCTAAAGAGATCACTGGTTCTTTGGAATTCATTTCAATCTTGAAATTCTTAGCGTGGCGATCTATACCCCTTTGATACTGCCAATGGGCGGCGATCAAGCAAAGTGCGAAAAGCAATAGGGCGATGAGTGTTTTTATAAACGCCCAAGGCTCTTTAGAATTCAATTTCTCTTTGTTTCTCTACAGTTTCCATCGTTCCTGTGACATTCTCTCGTCCGGCATTCGCAATGACAACGGCGACATACGGCAAAGTGACTGCACCAATTAGTAAGAACCATCTATATGGAGATGGAGTGAGAATTGCGCCAATGAAACATGCAGTTCTGATCATCATGGAGATGAAATAACGCTTTGCACGGCCAGGTTGCTCTTGGCTATGCGCTATCGGAGCGTTAGTTATTGAGATTGGCTTCTCATCCATGGGTTAAGAATAAGACTTACGCACGGGTAATTGGTAAGTTACGCCAGGTGAGCGAAAAGAAGATAGCCCTTATCACGGGCGGCAATCGCGGCATTGGTTTAGCGATAGCAAATTCACTCAAAAGTAATGGTTTCGAAGTTGTTGTGACTTATCGCTCAGGTTCTGCGCCAGATGGTCTTAACGCCGTAAAAATGGATGTCACTAATTCAGCAAGTGTCGATGCAGGTTTCACTGAATGTGAAGAGAAATTCGGAATTCCAGAGGTCGTGGTTTGTAATGCAGGAATCACGAAGGATGGTTTGGTGATGCGCATGACTGACGAAGATTTTAATTCTGTTATCGATGCCAACCTCGGCGGGGCATTTAGAACAGCCCGTCGGGCTACTAAAGGTTTATTGAGATTAAAACGTGGTCGATTGATTTTTATTGGCTCCGTTGTTGGCGGTATCGGTTCAGCAGGTCAAGTTAATTACTCTGCTAGTAAAGCTGGCTTACTTGGAATGGCACGCTCATTTGCGCGTGAATTAGGAAGCCGTGGAATAACGGCAAATGTCATTGCGCCAGGGTTTGTCGAAACTGATATGACAGCAGAGCTAACTGAATCTCGACGCGAAGAGATCGCAAGTGCTGTCCCAATGGGAAGATTCTGCAGCGCCGAAGAGATTGCATCGGTCGTATCATTTATTGCATCTGATGCTGCCAGCTATATCTCAGGAGCATTGATTCCAGTTGACGGTGGATTAGGAATGGGGCACTAAAGGAAAAGAGCTATGGGTATATTGCAAGGAAAGAAAATTCTAGTAACTGGAGTATTAACAGATACGTCGATTGCATTTCATGTAGCAAGACTTGCGCAAGAAGAGGGCGCAGATATTGTTTTAACTTCCTTCGGAAGAGCAATGAGCATTACAACCCGTATCGCAGGACGTCTTCCAAACCCTACCCCAGTACTTGAATTAGACGTCACCAATGATGAACATTTAGCAACACTTGCAGAGCGCGTCAAAGAACACTTACCTCACTTAGATGGAGTAGTTCACTCGATTGGATTTGCTCCAGAAACAGCATTGGGTGGAAAGTTTTTAAGCACAGAATGGCCCGATGTGGCCACTGCACTTCAAGTATCTGCTTACTCTTACAAATCTTTGACCATGGCATGCAAGCCACTCTTTCCATCAACCGGTGCATCGGTTGTCGGAATGGATTTTGATGCACAAGTCGCATGGCCAAAATACGACTGGATGGGTGTTGCAAAGGCAGCTCTTGAATCTACCAATCGCTATCTGGCTAAATTCCTTGGTCCTGAGAATATTCGTTTCAATTTAGTTGCCGCTGGTCCAATCTCAACAATTGCAGCAAAATCAATCCCGGATTTCCAGCAATTCGAACACCTGTGGGATCAACGCTCTCCACTTCATTGGGATGTGACTGATCCAATACCTGCTGCAAAGGGAGCGATTGCGCTACTTTCTGATTGGCTTCCTGCTACGAGTGGTGAAATTCTCCATGTTGATGGTGGTTTTCATGCAATGGGTGGTTAATTCACGCTCAATCTGAATCGATTTGGCGCTAGCAAAGCTTTAACTTAAACTTCTCTCATTGACCGGCTACATGCCGCAAGAGGAGAAATCCCACCTAAACCGCTAAGGCGGACTGGTAAAGTCAAAGAAGTTAGAAACTTCTCTGCTCTTTTCTTGCGCGTTTGCTTGTTAATAATCACGTAAGAAGGAGAAATCATCAGCACAGCAGAACCACGTATCAATGATCGTATTCGCGTTGCGCAGATTCGTTTAATCAATTACGACGGCGAACAAGTCGGAGTAGTAGATATCGATAAAGCGTTAAACATGGCGGACGAAATTGGACTAGATCTCGTAGAGATCGCACCCGATGCAAATCCACCAGTCTGCAAAATCATGGATTTTGGTAAATACAAATATGAGATGGCGCAGAAGGCACGCGAACAACGTCAGAACCAGACCCACATCGTGGTGAAGGAGATACGTCTTCGACCAAAAATTGAGACCCATGATTACGAAACTAAACGTAATCAAGTTCTTAAATTTAT
>CAYFJY010000009.1:0-19629 GCA_964343665.1 uncultured Actinomycetes bacterium
GGCTTGGCTGGCTTATTTGGCGGGGTCGACAAATTACCTTTGCGGCCTGGTTTCTTCTCTGACATTTATCTCTTTCTATATATTTCTTTATATTTTAATTTTTATAACTAATAACTAATTAGGCGTATACGTGCTTTGCGAGTACGCCAATGAAATCTAGATTGAGATACTTTTCGTTATAATCAAGTCCGTACCCCACGACGAAATCTGTAGGAATATCAAAACCAACATATTTGACATCAACTTCAACTTTTGCTGCCTCTGGTTTGCGAAGCATGGTCAAAATCTCAACGCTCTTTGTTCCGCGAGACTCCAAATTTGATTTAAGCCAATGTAACGTTAATCCTGTATCTACAATGTCTTCGACAATAAGTACCTCTCGATTTGTTATATCTCTATCTAGATCTTTCAAAATTCGAACCCCACCACTTGACTTAGTTCCCGAGCCATAAGAGGAGACAGCCATCCAATCCATTTCAACATGACAATCCATCGCGCGAACCAAGTCAGCCATAACCATCACGGCTCCCTTGAGCACACCGACTAATAACAAATCTCTACCCTTGTAATCTTCCCCAACTTGCTTAGCTAATTCCTTTATACGTGCTTGAATTTGATCAGCAGTTGCGATTACTCGTTCGATATCGCCGGCAACGTGTTGGTGTTCCACGCTCTCCCTTTCAGCCAGTGAGTTACGAGGTAACTCAACTTGAGAGCGTTAGTCTGCCCGAAATTCTGGAAACCTTCACACCCGCAGGGAGGCTGACCTCACCCTGACCCTTCCAATTGGAGATCAATGCCTCAACCTGGCTGACCTGCTCAGAACTCAGTTGTGAAACGCCTTTTTCAAAGAGGGCTAGGCGTAAAACTCGTGTTCTTACAGCTCTTGGCAACGTTTCTAACTTCGAAATTTCCAAGGATTTCTCTTTTGCCCAATATTGATCTGCGAGGTAATCAAGAGCATCTGCATCATCTCTTAGTAAATTTGCGCTTCGGACTAGAGCATCTGAAATTCCTGGTCCAAGCTCTCGCTCCATAATCGGTAAGACATTTTTCCGAGCTCGCACTCTTAAGAAATTCTGATCATCATTATGTGGATCATTCCATGGTTCTAGATTCAATTCTTTACATGTAGCCAATGTTTGTTCGCGAGTAATGTTTAAAAATGGCCGAACATAGATTCCATTTCTGATTGCCATTCCTGAAAGTGACCTAGCTCCACTGCCACGAGCTAATCCAAGAAGCACCGTTTCTGCTTGATCATCTTTTGTGTGTCCTAAGAAAATCGCAACTGCTGATAACTCTTTGGCTACTTTTTCAAAAGCTACATAACGTGCTCGACGAGCAGAGGCTTCTAGACCATCGGTAATTTCGACATTCACTTTTTCGATTCGAGTTTCAAGGTTCAAAGTCTTAGATACTTTATTAGCAATTTCAGATGATCCTGGTTGAAGTTGATGGTCAACAACAACCGCAATTAATTTGATTGCTAATTTCTCCGCCTCTAACTCTGATGCAAATGCCAAGGCAAGTGAATCGGCGCCACCAGAAACACCAATGAGGACTAAATCGCCCGCGGAGAATTTCTCAAGCTCTGCCCGCACTGCACTTCGAAGTGCAACGAGGGCATCCATCAAACACGACCTGCGAACGGCATCAAGCCAGGCATCGAATACATATTTGATTTAACTAGCCCAACTCGCTTGTTGCGAGCCTCCCAAACCATGTTATTGCCAGCATAGATTGCAATATGGTGAATTGCAGCGATGGAACCGTTATATGAATAGAAGAGTAAATCTCCAGGTTGCATCTCAGTTAATTTCACGTGATAAGTTGAAACTGAATAAAGTGCAGCGTTTAAGCGATCCCAATTCGGCCAACTTAATCCTGCTGCTTTATAAGCTGCATAAACTAAACCAGAGCAATCAAACGAGTTCGGACCCTCTGCGCCCCAAACATATGGCTTGCCGGCTTGAACTTGTTTGATCGCATATGCAACAGCCACTGCACGCTGAGCAGGTGTAGTTCGAATTGTCTTAGCACCTTTGAATCCGCGGTCCGGCCAAATCTTCTTCTGGTCAATGGTTGTCGCTGCAACATTAGCGTTCTGCTCTTCAAGAAGCGCGAGTTGTCTTTGCTCTTCCAATGTAGTTCGAACTTTTCTAGCCGCAAGTAAATCTTTCATCAACTTATCTTGGACAGCTTGAAGTTTCGCAACCTCTTTAGCCTGGGCGGCTCTTGCATCATCTGCGACTTTCTTTGCAGCTGCAACTTTATCTGTTGCCACTTGTTGGGCTGCTTTAGCTTTTTCTGCCGCTAATTTCGCTTCTTTAGCAATTACTTCTGCTGCTTTGAACCTCTCAAGAGCCTGAGCATTAGATGCGCCAACTTTACTTAAAGTAGATAGTTCGTCAATTAAATCTTGTGGACCATTTGCGCTAAGTAAAGGTTGAATATCAGAGAAGCTTCCGCCCATGATGTAGGCATTTGCTGCAAGTTTTCCAATTTTCCGATGAGCTTCTTCTACTGCAGCGGCAGCTGCCTTCGCATGCTCTGCTGCAGCATTTGCAATTTGAGTTGCTTTTTTAAGTTCGGCAAGTGCAGCGTTATATTTTGCTTGCGCAGCATTTGCTTTAGTCGTCAACGTACGCAGAGAATCTTTAGCTTGATTTAAAGCTTTTGCTTGTGCGTCCGCTGCAGCTTTCTTAGCGGCTTCAACTTTCTTTGCGGCATTGATCTCTTCGATGGTCGGCTTCTTGGTCGCTGCCTCAACTGGAACAATTACCAGGGTAGAAAAAGTGATGGCCGCGAAAATTGCAATCGCACGTTTGTGCCGCACCAGAACCTCCAAGATCGGGGAAAGAGGGATATAAGGATAAATCCCAGAACGATAAGAAGTTGGGATTTCGACTTAGTTTGCTACATCACGACGCTTAAAAAGCGTAGCGGTAATCACAGACGCCCCGATTAGATAGAGCCCAACTCTTAATAAAGCCTCTGAATATGAAGGCACATTGTCCATTCCGATTGGAGATCCACCAGTTGCTACAACCGATAATAGATTTCCTGGCATCCAATTGGCGGCGGGTTTCCAAGCAATTGAAATTATGCTTTCAACAACTAATAAATATGCGGTTCCAATTGAAATAGAACTAATTGGGGACCTGAAAATTAGACCAAGTAGCATTCCAATCGTTCCATACCCAATTGTTGAGATGAGCACATTTGCGAATGAATGTGCAAGGGCGCTTTGTGCATCAGATGTTAACCAGGCATCGGTTGCCACTTTCGCATTTCCTGATAATCCAAACGCCAATCCGATAGCTGTTGCAGCGCTAATAATCACAGTAAGTAAAGCAAATGAAAGCATCGAGAAATATTTACCTAAGAGAAGCCTTAATCTTCTTGGTTGCCTTACCAAGAGATTTCTAAGAGTCCCATATGTATATTCCTGTGCTGTCTGCGCAGCAAATACTGATAACGCAACTAGTCCAAGCAAACCGTTTGAACTTCTAAATCCAATCGTAAATCCATCTGACATCTGTAGCATCTCTCGAGTGATTCGATTGCCCCGATCAGCATTTCCAGTTTTTGCATCAATCAACAAAAATAGCAAAGAAGTCACCAAGCCAGTAACAAAGATAACTGAGCCCATAGTTCCAAAGAAGAAAGCGGGGCGACGAAGTTTACGCCATTCAGCAAAGAAAATTCTCATTTGTTTTCACCTGCATCCAACTCATCGGTCAATTCAAAGAAAGTCTCTTCTAGTGATGGACGTACTGGCGTTAATTGCTTCAACACAACGCCGCCTTCAAATGCGATTTTATTAATTGTCGTAGCGAAAGATTCCTCTGCGTCCACCTGGATGTGGTCGCCTTCGATAATGACATTATGACCAGTTTTGCCAATTAATTCTGCTAGATAATTTAAAGAATTTATTGAAGAAGGTTTGGCTATGATCATTGGTTTATTTCTTTTTAAAAGATCTTGAATTTGACCTGCGAATACCACAGCGCCTTTACGCAACATAACTAAGTGCTTTGAAATCATCTCTATCTCTGAAAGTAAGTGAGAAGATACAAAAACAGTTACTCCGTCTGAGGCTAGTTTCTCGAGCAGATCCCGAACCTCCTGAATTCCAGCGGGATCTAATCCATTTGTGGGCTCATCCAGAATTAATAGTTTTGGATTTGGTAGCAGCGCTGCAGCGATTCCTAGCCTCTGTTTCATGCCTAGCGAATAATTTTTATATTTATCTCTGCCACGATCGGCAAGCCCCACCAATTCAAGAAGATCTTGGCATCTCTCAAATGGTATTCCGCCTAATTTTGCAAATACTTTTAGATTCTCTAGACCCGAGAGCGCTGGATAAAAAGCAGGACCTTCGATCATCGCGCCGACATCCTTTAAATACTTCTCAGGATGTGAAATCGAATTTCCGATTATTGATCCAGTTCCTGAACTTGGTTTGATCAAGCCAAGGAGCATTCGAATAGTTGTTGTCTTTCCAGAACCATTGGGACCTACAAAGCCGCAGATTGTTCCAAGTGGCACTTCAAATGAAGCATCATCCAATGCAACTACATCATCGTAACGCTTACTTAAATTACTAACGGCAATCGCGGGTGTATTCATGGATATACCTTCCCATACAATTTCCCAATGAGTAAAAGGCCTTGGGGTTATCAACCGATTAATGAACGCCCCGAACCAGATTGGGAGCTAAACTCTCAAACTAAGAGCGTTCGCGCCGGCCTTGCACGCTCGGGTTTTGGTGAAACTTCGGAAGCGCTCTATTTAACCAGTGGATTTACCTACTCCTCTGCTGAAGAGGCGGAAACAGCATTTAAAGATGAGCTTGATCATTATCTTTATGGGCGCTTTGCAAATCCAACTATCGGAATGTTCGAAAATCGCTTAGCAGAACTTGAAGGCGCTGAAGCTTGTATCGCAACAGGTAGTGGAATGTCTGCCATGTTTGCATCAATTGCATGTTTGGTTGAACAAGGTGATCGCATTGTTGCTAGCGCATCAATGTTCTCTTCCTGCCATGTAGTGCTAACTGAATTTCTACCAAAATGGGGCGTCACAACTGAACTTATTAAAGGTAATGACCGCGCAACTTGGGAAGCTGCTCTTTCTAAACCAACTAAAGCGGTGTTCATAGAAACTCCAAGTAATCCACTAATGGAAATTGTCGATATCAAGATGGTCACTGAAATTGCCCGCAAAGTAGGTGCGATTGTCATCGTAGATAACGTGATGGCATCTCCGGTTTATCAAAAACCATTACAGCTTGGCGCAGATGTAGTCATGTACTCGGCCACAAAACATATCGATGGACAAGGTCGAGTATTAGGAGGAGCTGTTCTAGGAAGCGCCAAATATATTTACGAACAATTCCAACCATTTATTCGACATACTGGACCAGCTTTGTCACCTTTCAATGCTTGGGTTATGGTCAAATCACTTGAGACCATGCAGATGCGCGTAGAACGAATGAATTCAAATGCCCAGAAAGTTGCAGAATTCCTTGAAAAAAATCCAAAGATTAGAAGCGTTAAATATCCGGGATTAAAATCGCATCCAAATCATGAATTAGCCATGAAACAGATGAATGGAGCAGGTGGCACAACCCTCGGAATTGAATTCAATGGCGATAAGAACGCAGCTTTCAAATTCATGAATTCATTACGAGTCATTGATATCTCCAATAACCTAGGAGATTCCAAATCGCTGATTACGCACCCCGCTTCGACTACACATCGTCGCTTGGCGCCTGAGGTCCAAGCTGATATGGGAATCACAGAGAGCACCCTTCGCTTGTCAGTTGGTCTAGAGCATGTCGATGATCTAATTAAAGACTTAGAACAAGCGTTAGATAGAGTTAAGTAAATCTAATTTAGTAGTTGGCCAACTACTAGAAGAACTGAGAATAGGGTCAAATAGAGAATCGAAAAGTTAAAGATTCTGCTAGCAACTTTTTCATATTCTGATTCATCTTTACGCAATTGAGATACTTGCTCTGCAAAAACTATCGCTAATACCGCAGTCATGAAATAACTCCAGCGCGGGAAACCTGCACTATAGATTGTTGCAAATGAGCAGATAATCATCATTATGGTATGAAACCAAGTCTCTACATAAACGCGTTTTCTAGTTGCAACCACTGGAAGCATTGGAATATTCGCCGCGGCGTAATCATCATTATATTTAATGGCGATAGCCCAGAAATGTGGTGGAGTCCAAAAGAACACAACCATGAAGAACCAAAGAGCAGTTGGCGCCAAAGAGTTAGTGACCGCAGACCAACCAATTAAAACTGGAAGGCAACCTGCAATTCCTCCCCATACAATGTTCTGTTTTGTATTTGGTTTTAACACAACGGTGTAGATAGCAACATAGAAAACAATTGCCAAAGAAGTTAAAAGAGTTGCTAATGGAGTTGTAAAAAACCAGAATATCAAGAGACTTGCAAGCATCAAGAAAGTTGCAAAGCGCGATGCTTGCTTTTTTGTTAAGACGCCAGATGCGATCGGTCTATGTTTTGTGCGAGACATTAATTTATCTATGTCGGCTTCGATAACCATGTTGAAAGCATTCGCAGCACCTGCAGCTAATGTGCCACCAATCAAAGATGCGATTGTTGGCACCAAGGGAGGCCATCCTTTTGCAGCTAAAAATAAGGCTGGAACTGTCGTGATAATTAATAGTTCGACCACTCGAAGCTTCATGAGGTCGATATATGCGCGCACGAGGCTAGATTACTAAGCAAAAATGGTTGTGCCTCCCAGCCATTTCTCAGTCTAGAGGCCTATTTTTTAGCCATGACCGAGAAACCCGAATGGTTTGAACTAACTGGCGATGACCAAAAGCCACACGTAAATAACTCTGTA
Source organism: uncultured Actinomycetes bacterium (assembly GCA_964343665.1). GTDB lineage: Bacteria > Actinomycetota > Actinomycetes > Nanopelagicales > Nanopelagicaceae > ZLKRG08. The sequence continues at coordinate 6,897 of CAYFJY010000009.1, forward strand.
ACACGTACTGCTCCTAAGAATCGATTAATCAGAATTCTCGCGGTGGCAATTCCTTTGGTGATAGTAGGAAGTGCAATGGTGTTTGCTGAAAGTGGAAGTGAGGCTGAAGAACCACCTTCAAATTCGGTCACTCAAAATGCAATCGCATCAGATAATTCAACGGTTTCAGATAATAATTTGAAAGTTAACTCTTCAACTGTCGATGCCCCGAACCAAACAACAAATACAACTAATACAACTAATACAACTAAAACAACTAAAACAACTAAAAAAGGTATCGGTGTTCCGGCACCGACTGGTCGCTCAGGTGATCGAGAAGGTCGAGAGCACGAAGGCCGTGAAGGTGGAGAGCACGGCGAGCACGATGGATTTGAAGGCGACGACGACTAGAAAATTTTAACTTTACTAGTTAGTTTGCAAGCTGGCTATCGCCAACTACTAATTCTGACTTAGTCAATGGGTAAGTTAACTTACCTAAAATCTTATCCATAGTTGCTCGAGCTGCTACCTCTGCAGCGTGATAACGACCAACACGATCTGCAAGAATTACGAAGGCGTATTCGTGTTCTCCCGAATCAATAAAACCAGCCATGGTTACCACGCCACGCAAAGTTCCGGTCTTTGCTCGAACTAAACCAACTCCTTGTGGTGCGGTCTTGATGAATCTACTTTTCATAGTTCCAGAGACTCCGCCAATTGGTAATCCATTTATCAAAGGAGTGAATTTAGGGTCTGAATAGATTTTCAATAGCGCTTTCCCTAAAGTCATAGCACTTATTCGATCCTTGCTTGAAAGCCCACTGCCATCTTTTGCTGTAATGACTGGATTCTCAATGTTGTAACGAGATAAGACATCATTGAAAACAAGCTCGACCCCATCTTCGCTATATGGATATCCAGCTTCTTTTGCAGCTAATCTCGCTAAGAACTCTGCGACAAAATTATCGCTCCAAAGCAATGTATGTCGCAGAATTTTCTCTAATTTTGGGGATTCTGTAATCAGAATTGGATCTAAAAGATGATTTGCGGACTCTTCTTGAGAGATAGGTCGCCAAGTCACTCGATAACCAGCTCTACGGAAATCATTAGCCATATTTATCTGAGTACGTGAAGTGATACCGTGATAACGAATAGTTATCGATCTGCTTCTTGCATTCGCTTTGATCTTATTTACTAGCGAAGTGCTCCAAATAAATTTGTCGCTCTTCGATAATTCATAGCTCGGTGTCATTGAAGGATCAAATTCACCAACTATTTGGAAGGTATTCTTCAGATCAGTCTTATAAACGGCGGTCGTGAAGGTTTTATTTGGAGGTAAGAATTCTAAAATTGACATAGCGCTAATCACTTTTATGGTGGACGCTGGTTTGCGTGGACCATTTGCATCGCGTGTAAAGATTACTTGACCTGTTTTGGCATCCATCAAAACCATTGCTGGATTCGCCAATGTTCGATCTGATGTTAAGACTTTAAATACGCTCGGGATCTGCTCCATCTTCAAAGGAGTAACAGAATGAGCTGAGGGAACTACTAACAGAAGCGCCGCAATTGCGCTTGGAATAAACTTACGGCGCATTACAAAGTTACTGCGATTAGTACGTTAAATACCGTCAATACCAACATGGTTGTCCAGATTGGATTTGAGAGCTTCGCCTTGTTCTGGTTTTGGTAACCAAGAATCATAATTATGATTAAAACTAAGAATTTAATCCCAACTTTGATATGGCTAACATCGTCGCCGAGTGCAGAATCAATTCCGATAAGTGCAAAACCTGCAACTAGTGCTGTCATTGCAGAGTGCATAAAACCTTTAGAGAGCACCTTCTCTGTTTTGGAGGTCTGTGTTAATAAGAGAACCAACATGCCAAGCACGCTAGCCACATGAATCAATAAAAAGACTATTTTGGCAACTTCCATTTGTGGAGCCTCCTGATGAGAAGTTAGAGTGCTCATTATGCCCAATACGCCAGCGGAAATAGGACCAGGAGAGTTCTATCCAGTAGTTGGAGTTGGACCTCACCCAGAGCCTTGGCCTACCGGCGATCAGTTTGACCCAGAGCTTCTTGAAAATGGAGATCGCCGCAATGTTCTAGATAAATACCGTTACTGGAAAGTCTCTGCAATTGTCGAAGATTTGAATACTAAGCGTCACGGACTTCAAATTGCAATTGAAAATTGGCAACATGATTTAAATATCGGTTCGATTGTGAGAACAGCCAATGCATTCAATGTCAGTGCGGTTCATATTGTCGGTAAGAGAGATTGGAACCGCCGAGGTGCCATGGTCACCGATAGATATTTAACAGTGATACATCATCCGACTGTTGCTGATTTTGCGAATTGGTGCAGAGAAAATAATTTACCGATTATCGGAATTGATAATGTTGAAGGTTCTAAGAGACTTGAAGGGGCGAAACTTCCGGAGAGATGTGTTCTTCTTTTTGGGCAAGAGGGTGCGGGAATGTCAGTCGAGGGCATTGCGGTCTGCGAAGTTTTATATGAGATAGCCCAATACGGATCAACGAGATCTATGAACGCTTCAGCAGCTGGTGCGATTGCAATGTATCACTGGGCACTTCAACATCTACCTAAATAGACGATAATTCACTTAACAAGCCCGATATAGCTTGATCAATCATTTCATAGACCGCTTCAAAATGCCCAATAGGTAGCGAATAAGGATCTGGTACTTCAAGCAATTTGTAGTCCTTTGATTCTCTAATAATATCTCTTAATTTTGGATCAAATTGGCGAAGATAGAAAACTTTATGTTTGACATCATCATTTGCTAAAGACATAACATTTGAAAAATTAGAGGAATCCATAACTAAAATCAGATCTGAAGAGTAAAAATCATTCTTTGAAAATTTCTTAGCCGTATGGTCGTATTTCAAACCAAATTTCTCCCAAGTCTGTTTCGAATGCGGATTTGGCCCTTCGCCAACATGCCAAGACCCTGTGCCAGAGCTATCAACATTGATCTTTGGGCTCGAAATCTCGCTTCGGCGATTGAACAAGATTGCCGCGGCCATAGGCGATCTACATATATTGCCCAAACAAACCATTGAGACTGTGACTTCAGGCCTACCGCTTAGATACTCCAACATAATCAGCGAATTGTAATCTTTGCTGGTGCGCAAATGGTTAAGTAGAAATCTCATTCTCTTAACACTCATATCGCTAGCGCAAGATGCAGCGAGTGAATTGATCTATCCGCTTCTTCCACTACTCATAACCGGAGTAGTAGGGGCTGCACCTTTAGCGCTTGGTCTTATAGAGGGAGCCGCAGAATTTGCAGCTGGATTCACAAAGCTATATTCAGGAAAATTCAGCGATAAATATGGACGCAAACCTTTTGTAATTAGCGGATATTCGCTCACAGGTTTAGGAAAAGTTTTCACCGTCCTCTCTCTTACTTGGCCAGGAATATTCCTAGGACGAGTTGTTGATCGAATTGGTAAAGGGATGCGTGGCGCACCTCGCGATGCATTGATCCATGATGGAGTCGAAGATAAAGATCTCGGAAAAGCATTTGGTTTTCATAGAGCTGGAGATAATTTAGGTGCTGTAATTGGACCGCTCGCTGCGCTTATTCTTTTGGCAATTTTCAATGATGATGTTAGAACGGTTGCGAAGTGGGCGCTGATTCCGGCGCTACTCAGCGCGCTACTGACATTTTTTATCAAAGAGATTAGGTCTCATGAAAGCAAAGTCAAATTCCATAAAGTCCCATTATCAAAAAATTTAAAACGCACAATTCTTATTCTGGTAATAATTCAACTTACCAACATTCCAGATGCGCTTCTACTTTTGAGGCTTCATGACATTGGATTTAGTACCAAAGGTGTTGTCGTTGGATATATGGTTTATATGTTTGTAGCGATGCTTGCAGCTTATCCAGCGGGAAAATTCTCAGATCGCATGCATCCAAAACGTGTCTATTTGATTGGGCTAATATTCTTCGCAATTGGTTACATCACATTAGGTTTGACAACCAATCATTACTTAGCGCTCTTTGCAATCGCGATTTATGGACTCTTCCCGGCTCTAACCGATGGCGTTGGTAAAGCTTGGATCGGAAAATCAAGTGATCCAGAGGCGCGCGGATATGCTCAAGGGCTCTTTCAAGCAAGTATGAATTTTGCAGTCCTTGCAGCAGGAATTTGGGGTGGGTTGATCTGGAGCGGTGGGGCAATTGAGATTGCCTTGGTTATAGCTGGAATTGGAGCCTTAGTTGGAGCCTTCTTCATCAGTCAATATAGATCTGACGCTATTTAGTCGCCTTTCAATTTCTAACGCCTCTTCATCGCGCCCTGTCTTGCGCAATATCTCACCAATTTGAGTTTCGATATCTACGATAAACTCGAAATCTTTCGGCTCATCATCAGATGCGGTTGTCAACACTTGATCCAAGGTGGAAAGCGCTTCCTCAAATTCTCCCAATAAATCAAGGGCTTTGGCATATTCGAAGAGTGTGATTATCTGACGACGATGATCATGCGCAGTTTCAAAAACATCAAGAGCGATGCGTGACTTGTCTAGCGCCTTTTCACCTTCACCTAATTTGTTATAGCAAGAGGCGATCTTTTGATCGCATCGCGCCACATGTATTACCTCTTTGTGTTTCTTATAAAGTGCACGTGCCTCTTCAAAAGATTCGATCGCGGCTTGGTAATTTTCTAATTCTCGGTATGCACAACCAATCAGATGCAGATCAGATGCTGCGCCTAATTCATTTCCATCAACGAGATGTTCTTGTGCACATTCATTCATAGTTGCGACGACTTGGTCATACTTCTTGGATGAATACCACCATTCACCTAATGTGCAAGCAAGTTCAAGAGCGATTGGTGACTTGTTCTTTCGAAGTAAATCGACTGCTTGCGACATTGCAGTAGCAGCTTCATCAATTCTCTTTAACTGATTTAAATTAAATCCAATAGCAGAGTAAGCCTGCGCAAGTTCTTCGCCAGCATGGCCGCTTCCTAATTCAGTATAAATATCTCGGGCACTCTCAGCGAGCGCCAAAGCTTCGTCGTATTGACCTCGCGCATAAATGCGAGCGCTTAATTCATAATAAGTATTTGCCCGTTCGATTCCATTAGTTTGAGGAATTCGTTCCCAGAGCATCTCCTCAGTGATGATCTCTTCATTCTCTTCTTCGCCCACCATTGCCTCCTTCGCTTGCAGAAAGAAACCTTTGGGGAATTGCGCTAAACAATAGACCTTGAGATCCGATTTACTGACCGATTTGTAATAAAAAACGCTCAATAATCCCCGTTTGTTCCACGTTCATCTAGCCCTTAGACTTGGCTTCTTGCAAACGATTTGCATCTACAAAGGAGTTGCATGAACCAAGTTGTTAAGGAGGCGAGCCGAGAGCGGATCACCCTCACGGCTGATGAGCGACGCCGCCTTTGGGGCATGTTCGGCTTTATTGCACTGCTTCATGTTAGTGGTGCTCTATTGATGTGGGCTGCCACAAGTGGCAATTACAAGTTAGCCGATGGTTCACTCTTTGGTTGGGGCACCGCAGCACTTGCCTACACACTTGGAATGCGCCATGCATTCGATGCTGATCATATATCTGCGATTGATAACACAACTAGAAAACTAATGGCAGATGGTCAACGTCCACTTAGCGTTGGATTCTGGTTCTCGCTTGGACATTCATCTGTTGTAGCCACATTAGCAATCATTTTGAATTTTGGAATCGCAGCAGTTGGAGCTCAATTAAAAGATGAAAACTCTTCTCTCCATCATTACACCGGGCTAATAGGCGTAACAGTCTCTGGAACATTCTTGATGTTAATAGCGATCTTAAATCTGATCGTTATGGTTTCGATAGTAAATGTTTTCTTTAAGATGCGTCAAGGTGCATATAGCGAAGCAGAGCTAGAGAAGCATTTAGATTCCCGTGGCTTCTTCATGCGTTTCTTCGGACCAATTGCACGCAGAATCGATAAACCTTGGAAGATGTATCCACTTGGGCTGCTCTTTGGCCTTGGTTTTGATACTGCTACTGAAGTTGGACTTTTGGTTCTTGCGGGTTCATCAGTAATCGCGGGGCTGCCTTGGTGGGCAATCATCTCTCTCCCTCTCTTCTTTGCAGGTGGCATGTCATTACTTGACACCATTGATGGATCTTTTATGAACTTTGCTTATGGTTGGGCCTTCTCAAAACCAGTCCGCAAGGTTTACTACAACATCGTTATAACTGCGCTCTCAGTCGGAACCGCTTTCTTTATCGGCGGATTAGAGATTTCACAAGTTATTTCGCAGCAACTTGAATTGACCGGTGGCTATTGGGATTGGGCAAATAATCTAAATTTAAATAGCGCGGGATACATAATTGTCGCTGCTTTTGCCATCGTATGGGCGGTCGCGCTACTTGTTTGGCGCTTTGGCAAGATTGAAGATCGTTGGCACAATCAAGCTCATGCAGCTCAAGTAGCTCGCGGCGAAGATATAGATCACGCTGCGGCTGGTCTGACCTTGGGAGAAATCCGAGACGGCTTTAAAGTCGATTAAGTTTTATACGCCCTTGCGCAATTGCTGCACCTAAAATCACAATCGCAGCGCCTACTGGCTCATACCAAGTGATTGATTCTCCTAAGAAGATAACACCCGCTAATACTGCAACTATTGGCGTAACAAAAGTTACTGAAGATGCTATTGCACTACCTGCACTCTGAATAATCTGAAAATTCCAAATGTATGCAAATCCACTTCCAAATACCCCAAGACAAATCATCGAAAGCACAGGTATTGGAAGAAATTCATCTTTAGCGATTCCATCAAATAAATAACCCGGTAGCAATACAGTTGCCGCGCAAATCAATTGAATGGTTGCCATCTGTACTGGTTGTAATTTGTATGGCAATAGAAATCTTCGGGAATATGGAAACGAAAACCCGTAACAAGTAACTGCTGCAATCAACATCAATACATAAGCAATTGGATTGCTACCTAGTCCATGCCAGAATCCCATCACAAACAAAACTCCAATGAAGCCAAGTGCGAGTCCAATCAGCTGGGATTGTTTTGGTTTTTCATCTCTACCAATCAACAAAATCGCCAAAATAGTCATCAAAGGTGTTACTGCATTTATGATTCCAGCCAGGATTGAAGTGACTTTTGTTTCTGCAAGAGCGAATAAGAATCCAGGAATAACATTTAACAAAAGTGCAATTACGAGTAGATGAGCCCAAATTTTTGGATTACTAGGTAAAGTTACTTTGCTCGTTTTGGAGATCAGCAACAAAGTGAGCGCTCCTAAAGCGCATCTACCAAAGGCGACGCCTACAGGCGTTAAGAATTCAAGACCTTGCTTGATGAATAGAAACGAGAGCCCCCAAGTTATGCCTAGTAAGACATAAGAGAGAAGCCATGATTTCCGCACTGCGGAAATCTATATCAAGCTAGGGAGAGGCAGAACGCTCCTAGACCTGATGAAATAGCCATCCAGGTCCACCAGACTCGGACAATATCTACGTGCCAATGGTCGCTCTTATATAGACCCAATCTAGATCTGTTCCAATTCCCGAGTGAGATCAAGATCGTCAAGATTAAGTGGACCAGATTCATAATTGTCAGCAAGTAGAAAGCTGAAACATATGTTCCTTGATGGAATGTAAATGGAGCAGTTGCAATGGTCTTCCATTGATACAGAGTTCCAGCAATCGATGCCAGGAGCGCCAAGAAACTAAAGTTCTTTAACGTGCCTTGAGCGCCAACGCGAGCTCCTTTAAGCCCAAGATAATGAAATAGAAGTCCTACAGCCGCAACAGAAGTAACTATCCATGCTGGCATACTTGAAAGTGGAGTTATTGCTGGAGAATCTTCAGTCGCCTCTGGCAACCACATATTGTTGATATTTTGACTCTTCAAATAGAAAAAGACAAACATCATTGAAAGTGCAAATGAAATGTCTGCAACTAATATCAAGATCACGCCTAAGCGATTGCGTGAACCTACATCATCTGGATGTTCATGATGAGCGCCATGCGAATTATGTGAATTATGTGAATCATCCGTATGCATATCTAAGCTCATACAAACTCCTTCTTCTTGCCATATGAATATGGATCTTCGTGAACTTCAGGAAGTACATCAAAGTTCTCAAGAGGCACTGGGTTAGGCACTGTCCACTCAATCGTCTTTGCGTGCCAAGGATTGGTAGGCGCTTTCTGACCGTATTTCCATGAATGAATAACGCCCGCAAGTAGTACCAACATGCCTGCCATGATTATGTAGGCTCCTATTGTTGTTACTAAGTTGCCAGTATTAAACATCTGGTCATATGCCTCTACTCGACGAGGTTGTCCAGCAAGACCAACAGCGAACATACCCATGAATGCGAGATTAAATCCGATCTGGGTCATCCAGAATGAGATCCAAGAAAGTTTCTTATCAAACATGCGGCCAGTCATCTTTGGGAACCAATAGACAAGAGAAGCGATTGCTCCAGTTAAACCAGCACCCATCAATGTGTAGTGGAAGTGTGCGGTTACATACATCGAACCGTGGAATGAAGCATCAGCTGGAACATCTGAGAGATAGATTCCAGTGACTCCACCAATCATAAAATTCCATAATAAAGCGTAGATAGAGAGCATCGGCATGGTTACCCAAACTCTTCCGCGCCAAATTGTTCCGACAAGAACTAAGAAGAGCATTCCGGTTGGAATTGAAATTAATTCAGTAGTTAGCATGAATGGTGCGTTCAATAATGGTGCCCAGCCAGACATGTACATATGGTGAGCCCAAACTAGAACTGACAAACCGGCGATACCTGCAATTCCGACTACCGCAGTTGTAAATGAATATAGTGGACGACGAGTGAAAACCGGCGCCATCTCCATAAGTGCAGCAACGGCTGGAATCAAGATTACATAAACCTCAGGATGTCCCATTAACCAGAATAGGTGTTCGTACAACCAACCTGATCCGCCACCTTTGGTGTCGTAGAAATTTGTACCTAATCCGCGATCCATTCCACTCATTACTTGAGAGAGGAAGAAAGTTGGAAAAGCTGGCAATGCTAATGCAACCGAAGCAACAACACCATGAATAAATATTGGTGTGCGATTCCAGGTCATACCTTTTGCACGCATCTTCACAACTGTCGTAGTGATATTTGCACCAGCGACCATCGTAGAAAGTGCAAATATGCAGATGTACATGATGTAACCATTCATGCCAAGCGGAGCCTGCCCTGCAAGCGGATTGTATGCAGTCCATCCAGTTGATATTCCGCCGATGAACTGTCCCCAAATCAATGGAATTGCAGCAGCAACGATTAGCCAAAATGAGAGCGCATTCAATCTTGGAAATGCCATATCTCTAGCGCCAATCATGATTGGCATTATGTAATTTCCGAATGGTCCCGTAACCATGATGATTGCTCCAACAATCATCAAAATTCCATGAGTACCAACTAAAGAGTTGTAAGCCTGCGGATGGATTAGATCACCGCCAGGATGAGCAAGATTGGTACGGATCATCATCGCCATGATTCCGCCAATACCAAAAATCATCATGGTTATCACTAAATACTGGATTCCAACTACTTTGTGATCAGTTGTGTATCGGAAATAGCGCTTAATGCCCATGTTCTTCCCGGCATAGAACATCGTCTCTTCGTGGGAGAGATCTTTACCCATAATCCAACGAGCAGGTCCAATAAGAGCTCCGATTCCAAACATGAAACCTACGAACCAAGCAGTCATTGATAAAAGTGTTATTTTATCTTCGCGAGTGAATCTTGGAGCTGATTCAGAATCTGCCGGCAAAAATGTTAACGATAAACGCCAAGCAACAATCGCAAATAGCGCACCAAAGAAGAATGCAGTAAATACATTCAACCTTTCGATTAATGGTTTGCGTTTTGTAGTGGACATAGTCAAAGTACTCATGCCTTTGCTGCCTCCTTTGCTTGTGTTCCATCCGCTTCTGGTATCGGATCTCCAGAGAAATCGCGTCTAGGTTGGGTAGCTAGCCAAGCATCGTATTCATCTTGAGTCTGTACGACTACACGGTTTTGCATATAAGAATGAAGCAGACCACAAAGTTCTGCACATCTGACTTTAAATTGTCCGATTTTGTTAGGTGTTACTGCAACTTCAGTTACTACTCCTGGATTCGCATCGACCTTTGTGCCAAGTTCGACGATCCAGAAGGAGTGCTTGACATCTGCTGATGTAACTTCAAATACCACTGGCTTATCAACAACCATATGCAACTCATTACTTCTCACACCTTGGGTTCCGATGTAGTCATAATTCCAAAGCCATTGCTGTCCGGTAACTCTTATTTTTACGGCACCATCATCAAGAATTGATTCGTTGTCGTGTTGAAGGACGATCATTCCTCCTACAACAGCAAACAAGCAGAGAATTGCTGAAGAAGTCACCCAAATAATGTTGGCTTTGGGCGAATTTCTAATTGCATGATCAGCTTCTTCTGGCGGATTATCCCCGTAGTGAACTTTGTTTCGGAAGCTACGTATAGCAATTGTAAAGACGAGTGCAATTACTGGGGCTGCAGCCCAACTAAAGATATACATCAAATTCTCAGTAGTTTTCATTACTTGTGAGGCGGGAGGACCCATCAAGCGCACTTGAACTTCTGAAATAACATAACCAATAATCGGGGTCAAAATAACGAAGGTTATTGCGGCATTACGAAGTTCAGATTTCTGCCACCAATGAGTACTTATTTTTGAATGAGGTTTCATATCTGTCATGAGTTATGCCTTCACCGTGAAATGTCCGGACATATAACTCATTGACGACATCGCATTACCGAATCTGGCAACAGTTCCATCGCCGCAAGGGAATTCACAATTCCAGATGTACTCACCTTCATCTCCTGTTATGAAAGTAAAAGTGGTCTTTGTTGGAAATTGGGTATAGCCACCCTCTTCTTCCGCCGCAGTAACTTCTTCATCATTTGCAAGCATTAATGGAACACTCACAAAAACTTTATCCTTGCCGTTTGCAATTCCGTGAAGAGTCCATGTATGGCCAACTGCATCATGAGGGATGCTGGTGATCTTCACTTCAGGTGATGCGTTAATTTTAGATTTTGTGTCCCAACGTTGGACGATAGTCGCACTGCCGTCGACAGTTCCCATCACATGCGCAAAGTAATCGTTATTTAATGTTTCACCAGAGTCATATTGAAATACTGTAATTGTCACTGCAGAGTGCGGTGGCACTACAAAGTTAGTTCCGGTCTTTGCATCATTAAGAATTTCACCATTTGGTCCGCCTAGACCATATGAAACCCAATCAGGATGCGCTCCACCTCCGGCGCCATGATGCCCACCAAATAAACTATTCGGATAGGTATTTAGATTTAATGTGTAATGTGGATATGTCTTTCCATCTGGTGCTGTGTATTGACCCGCTGGAGTAGCCATAGTCGCGCCACTATCATTTTTGGCATTAGCTACATATGCGGTAATTCCGGCGATAACTCCGGCTCCAAGCACCAGCGTTGCTAAAGTCGCTAATAAGCGGGACTTCATTAACGCACCCTCCTTTGGGTCCAGCCACTTAGGCTGTGTTGGCAGTCACATCAGGGTAGAACTACTTTGCGTGACATTGAAGGGAAAACACAAAAAATGTTCAAGTTTTTTCAATCTACCCCTCAGAATTTACGCTCAATTGGGTCTACTCTGACCAAATCATGAACCTGACTCAACGCCTCTACCTTGGGCTCGCGATTGTTCTGGCTTTGGCAGTCACAATCACCCCAATTGGTTTTCGTGCGCTTGAAGTATTCACTTTTCACATGATCCAACACATCACTTTACTTATGGTTGTTGGTTCGCTTTTAGTTTTGGCAACTACACAAACTTTAAGAACTAAATTAAATAGCAACAAAATATTTCGAGCCCTTACAAGCCCTTGGATTAGTTTTGGCTTATATGCAGTAATGATGATTGGGGTTCACCTTCCAGTTGTACATCTGTTCATCATGCATAACAGCTGGGCTCACTACTTTGTTGAAGTGCCCTTATATTTAACTGTTCCCTATCTTTTCTACTTTAATATCTTGGAATCAAACTTGGTTGAGCGAAGACTTTCAACTGCCATGTCTGTGATTCTGCTATGGCTCATGATGGTCCCTGAAACATTGACTGGATTCTTCATTTACATTTCCCATGAATCCGCATATGAATATATGTATGAAATCAATGATCAAAGACTAGGCGGAACGATCATGTGGTCGGGGGGAATGATTATTGATGTTATTTGGATTATGTTAGCCGTATACCACTGGTGGAAATCAGAAGAACTTAAATCTCAGAATCTATGATGAATAACGAAGAGGAATTTAAAGCTCCAGATTGGGTCTCAAAACAACCTATTGAAGAACCATCTGAAGGTCCGACAAAAGGTCAAAGAACTCTGATGACAATTGTCTTATTTGTAGTTATTCCACTCTTTTTATTTCTAGGTTGGTTTGAATTTGGTCGAGCACAAGAAGGAAACTGGAGAGCTTGGGTCTACACCTTTGAATGGCCACTCTTCGCACTTTTAGCCTTCTATCTTTGGAGAAAGTTGATGAGCGGCGGAAAATTGAAGATTCCTACGCCTAAAGATTTAGGAATTAATGAATTAGATGGTGAATCTAAAAGAGAACCGGGCAAAGAAAAAAGTTAATTTGGAGAGCCCCCGGTCGGGATCGAACCGACGATCTGCTCGTTACGAATGAGCTGCTC
>CAYFJY010000010.1:0-18482 GCA_964343665.1 uncultured Actinomycetes bacterium
ATATGCGAATGGTTGGCGAGGCAGTTCATGATTTCAAGAGTGGAATTATTGAAACCGAGGAGCTATCGCACGAATGCAAAATTGAAATTCCGATAGACGCCCATCTTCCCGAGAATTACATCGATTCAGAGCGTTTGCGTTTAGATATTTACAGAAGATTGGCAGATGTTAAAGATCCGGTCGAAATCAAACCAATCGAAGAAGAGTTAGTAGATAGATTTGGAGAATATCCAGAGGAGGTAGCAGCGTTAATTCAAGTTGCTATTTTAAGAGCATCTGCAAGGAAGTTAGGAATTCAGGAGATGATATTCCAGGGAAAGAATCTCAGAATCTCGCCAATTAAATTAGCGGAATCTCGCCAATTAAGAATACAAAGAATTTACCCAGGATCCCTCTATAAAGGTGCTACAAATGTGGCGCTCATCGCTCTTCCGGCACATGATTGGAGTCCGTTGGGAGAAAGAGAGAATTTGCGAGATACTTCCCTCATTGCGTGGGCAACGTCGGTGTTGCAGGAATTAACAGGGAAGTGATGGTTAGCAAGGTAATGAAGAAGTTGATCAGCGCTGTGGCAGTTCTTAGTAGTTTGTTTATTTTGACAGCATGCGATGCAGGAGTTGCAGCTCAAGTTGGAGATACCAAGATCGCCCAAAGTACCGTGCAAAGTAAAGTGGCCGAAATCCTTACAGAGCGTCGCAAATTCGATACTTCACAGATGCAGGTAAATGTAGGCGAAGAGCTCAATCGCTCAGAACTCCGTTTCCTTTTGATATCAATGATCTTTGAGAAGATTGCAGACGACAATGGCATAAAGATCACTCAAGCCATGAAAGATGCACGCAAGGCAGAAGTTTACGGAAATATAGGCGGAATTGATAATTTATCTCAGGCTCTAGTTGGAGCGCAGATGCCTCCAAGTGATTTCGATATTTATATCAAGACTCTCCTGATTTCTGATGCTTTAATTGATAAAGCCAAGCGCGCAGGCGTTGATGAGAAAAATACCGGAGCTGCAATTCAATCTCTAGTTAAAGCTCTGACTGCAAAGCAAGGAATCAAGATCAATCCGCAATATGGCACTTGGGATCCAAGCAATGCAGATATCGTCACATTTGATGCTGCTGGTACAGCAGTAAAAACTTTAACTGCCTAAATACAAATAATTTTGAATATGCCCTCAGAATTAATTCGATTACTTGAGGTTATGGATCGACTTCGCTCACCTGGAGGTTGTCCATGGGATGCCGACCAGACTCACCAATCTCTGATCAAGTATTTACTTGAAGAGTCCTACGAATTTGTAGATGCTGTTGATGAAAATGATCGCGAGGCCATGCGCGAGGAACTCGGAGATATCCTTTTACAGGTCTATTTTCACTCTCGAATTGCACAGGAGCATGCGACAGATCCATTTGGTATCGAAGATGTAGCGAAGGGAATTGCAGATAAATTAATCCGGCGTCACCCTCACGTTTTCTCTGATCTGCAAGTGAAAGATAATGATGAATTATTAGCTAATTGGGAGAGATTAAAAGCATCAGAGAAAGGCAGAAAGTCAGCGGTTGAAGGAATTGCTCAATCGCAACCAGCTCTATCTTTGATAACTAAACTTCTTTATCGTGCCGAGAGAAACGGAATAGATCTCTCGACTTTGCTGATTAGATTAGAATCTCCAAATAAGAACAACGACGTTCCAGCCGAAATTTCAATTGGCGATGCTTTGGTGGCAGCTATCTTGGCTGCAGTCCAGCATGGAATCGAACCTGAAGATCTGCTCAGATCACGCGCACGCGAGATATTTGATGAGATCAAGCGGATTGAATCCTTGTAGAATTGCCTATTATCTAAAGCAATAAACATCGATATAAATCAAATAAGAGGAAAACGGAGTTATTCAGTGGCAATTATTGAAGCCCTCGGTGCGCGTGAAATCCTAGATTCGCGTGGAAATCCAACAGTTGAAGTTGAAGTTCTATTAGAGGATGGCACTGCCGCTCGCGCTGCCGTTCCTTCAGGAGCATCTACTGGTGCATTTGAAGCGGTTGAGCTCCATGATGGTGGAAAGCGCTACCTAGGTAAAGGTGTCGAAAAGGCAATCAAGAATGTCAATGATGTGATCGCCCCTGAGGTAGTAGGACTAGATTCGCAAGATCAACGATTAGTTGATCAGACAATGATTGATTTAGATGGCACAAAGAACAAGGCAAAGTTAGGCGCAAATGCGATTCTTGGCGTTTCGTTAGCAGTTGCAAAAGCTGGTGCTGAGAGCGCTGATCTATCGCTATTTAAATATATTGGCGGAAATAACGCGCACATACTCCCAGTGCCAATGATGAATATTCTTAATGGCGGTGCACACGCAGATACAAATGTTGATATTCAACAATTTATGATCGCTCCTATCGGTGCAGATACATTTAAAGAGTCTCTTCGATGGGGAGCAGAGATTTATCACTCCCTAAAATCTGTTCTAAAGAAACGTGGATTAGCAACCAGCATCGGTGACGAAGGTGGTTTTGCACCAAATCTTGAGAGCAATCGTGCAGCATTAGATTTGATTCTTGAGGCAATCGATGGTGCGGGATTCAAAGCTGGCAAAGAGATTGCCTTAGCGATGGATGTTGCTGCTACTGAGTTCCATGAGAACGGTAAATATGCATTTGAAGGAAAGCAGCTAACTTCAGCGGAGATGATTCAATATTATGCAGGGCTTGTCGCTTCATATCCGATTGTTTCAATCGAAGATCCACTAAATGAGGATGATTGGGATGGTTGGGCTGCAATCACCAAGGAATTAGGTTCGAAGATTCAATTAGTAGGCGATGACTTATTTGTAACAAATCCTGAACGCTTATCTCGTGGAATTGCAGCTAATACTGCAAATGCGATGTTGGTAAAGGTAAATCAAATTGGTTCCTTAACGGAGACTTTGGATGCCGTAGAGATGGCGCATCGAGCAGGATATCGAAACATGATGAGCCACCGTTCAGGTGAAACCGAAGACGTGACAATCGCAGACTTGGCTGTTGCTACAAATTGCGGACAGATTAAGACTGGTGCACCTGCAAGAAGTGAACGCGTTGCAAAATACAATCAATTGCTAAGAATCGAAGATGAATTGGCAGAGGGCGCGCGCTACGCTGGACGTGGCGCATTCCCTCGTTTCAAGGGCTAATAGAGGCCTTCCTTGTCTCGCAGGCGCAGCAGCTATCGCAGGAAGCGGTTTGATAGAGCAACTCGCTTCTTAGGTGTAGCTACTGTTCTATTTGGTGTGATTGTTTTAATTGGTTCGCCGCTTCAAAAATATTTTGCGCAACGCGCACAGATAAATGCGCTGAAAATTCAAGTTGCGGCAAATGAAAGTGCACTAATTGAAGCCAGAAAAGAATTAGAACTTTGGAATGACCCAAATTACATAAAATCGCAAGCACGCACTCGTTTACATTTCGTCCTGCCAGGCGAGCGTCAATACATATTGGCAAATGATGTTAATTTAGAGGGCACTGACAATTCAAACGAAGTAGCAAGCAATATTCCCACTGGAGTACCTTGGTATAGCCGTTTGATTGCAACAATAACTGAGGCAGGAAATAAGTGAATCGCGAGGTGAGCGAGGCAGATCTTGCTTGCATCGGATTACAACTTCAACGTGAACCAAGAGATGTCCATGCAATTTCTTATCGATGCCCATGCGGAAAACCCGCAGTAGTCGAGACCCCGCCGCGGTTAAGCGATGGCACGCCATTTCCCACCTTCTATTACGCAACTTGTCCTCGTTTAACAGGGGCAATCTCCACCTTGGAGAATGGTGGATTGATGGCGGAGATGAACGAACGTTTGCAGAGAGATCCAGAATTAGCTGGAGCATATGCAGCGGCGCATGAAGATTATCTTGCAGCTCGCTCTGCGCTCAGAATAGATGTACCTGAGATTGAAGGAATTAGTGCTGGTGGTATGCCAGATAGAGTGAAATGTTTACATTCGCTGATCGCACATTCCTTATCTGTAGGACCTGATGTGAATCCATTGGGCGATGAGGCATTAGCTAAATTACCAAAGTGGTGGTTAGACAATCCATGCGAGTAGCAGCAATTGATTGCGGAACTAATTCAATAAGGTTATTAATTGCAGATGTTGACGGCAATAATTTTCGTGAAGTAACAAGAGATATGGAGCTTGTTCGTCTAGGACAAGGCGTAGATAAGACAGGTCATTTCAATCCCGACGCAATTTCAAGAACCTTGAAAGCTGTCGAAAAATTTGCAGATGAAATCGCAAAACGTGGCGTAAACAAGATTCGTTTCTGTGCCACCAGTGCCACTCGTGATGCGACCAATAGAGAACTTTTTATTGATGGAGTACGTGAGCGTTTGGGTGTCACTCCTGAAGTTATTAGCGGAGATGAAGAAGCTCGACTCTCCTTTTTAGGTGCAACTAAAGAGCTGCCAGATTCTCTAGCGCCTTTCTTGGTTATCGATATTGGTGGTGGTTCTACCGAATTTGTTCTTGGTCTGCGTTCTGTCGATGCAGCAAAGAGCGTGAACATCGGATGCGTCCGTATGTCAGAGCGCCATTTCGCTAACGATCCCGCCACCAAGGAAGAGATCGAGGCAGCACGGAAAGATATTCAGAGCGCAATTCATGAGGCAGCGAAGTTAGTAGATATCAGGCGTGCAAAATCATTGATTGCTGTTGCCGGAACCGCTACCACCGTAGCTGCCGCTGCATTAGAGCTCACAACATATGATCGATATGCCATTCATTTATCACGCATATCCGCGGAGAAGACTCATCGAGTAAGTGAAATGTTTTTGAGGATGACGAGAGATGAGCGGGCAGCGCTTGGATTTATGCATCCTGGCAGGGTTGATGTAATTGGTGCAGGTTCTTTAGTGCTCTCTGAGATTGTTAAAGCTACCGGTGCGGATGAATTTATTGCTAGTGAATCTGACATTTTGGATGGAATGGCTTGGAACCTTGGCTAATCAAATTAAGAATTTGCCTCAACTTGATCTAGCAATTAGTAAATGCAGTAAATGTCCTCGATTAGTTCAATGGCGAGAAGTGATCGCACAGACTAAACGAAAGTCTTATCAAAATGAGAAATATTGGGGAAGAGCGGTTCCTGGATTTGGCGATAACAATCCGAAACTATTAATTGTCGGACTTGCTCCAGGTGCGCATGGTGCAAATAGGACTGGACGTATATTTACAGGTGATTCTTCCGGTGATTGGTTGTATGAATCATTACATCGAATTGGTATCGCAAAACTTCCTACAAGTACTTCAAAAGATGATGGTCAAAAGTTAAAGGGAACTAGAATTACATGCGCTGTTCATTGTGTGCCACCTGATAATAAACCTAGTAATGAAGAGCGAGATACCTGTTCAAATTGGTTAAAGATCGAATTAGATTTAGTTTTACCTTCAGTGCGCGCCTTCGTCACTCTTGGAAAATTCGCATTCGATTCGCTGATTAAGAATCTAAAACTACAGGGCCATCAAATGCCTAAAGGTAAGTTCGCTCACGGAGTTTCAATCAAATATAAGCACGACGGTATAGATTATTTGATTGTAGGTAGCTATCATCCGAGCCAACAGAACACATTTACCGGAAAATTGACTAAATCTAAGTTGGATTCTGCAATCAAGAAAGCGGCTAAGCATGCAGCTCTATCATCCTAAAGTTAATTGATAGATAATCGCTCTATGGCTGCGCGGAAAAAATCTTTTCTTTATAGTTCACTCCTTGCAATAGCGCTCTTGGTGTTGCCTTCTATAAGTGCCCGCGCAGAGGAGTATGCGTCTGCAAAAGATGCTCGAGATGCGGCCGTAAAGGCAATGAAAGATTTTCAAAAGGCAAGCGCCGATTGCAGAGATGTTACAAACTCGAAGAATAATTTGACCCCTTCAGAATCTCTTGGAATAAAAATTATTTTGGAACGTGCAAAGACCCTTTTAGAAGATTGTGCAGTTCCTGATCTATTCTCCGAAACCTCAGTAAAAGATTTAAGTGCAGATACTGGAGCTACTCCAGCAAAATCTATTTCTGACTACTCTGATTATGTTATGGAGTTCGAAGCCTATTCGAGTTCTATTGAATCCGTAGTTGACGACATAAATGAGTCTTTGCCAACTTTGAAAGAGCTAGGTCGCTTGATTGCAGATCGAAAGAGTGACTTGAATGATTTTGAGAGCAAGATTTCCAAATTTGAGTCAGCTTATGCAGGTTACTCAAGTGATTCAAAGAGTTTAATTAACTCAAGCAGCTCTTGGGCTTCTTATCAAAGTTTCAAAACGACCTTACTTGCTGAGAAAGAAATTTATGAAAAAGCTCTTACGGCGCTTGATGAATTGAATCGACTCGTGGATTTAGAAGATACTATAGAAGAAATCAAAACCCTATTTGCAAATAAACTTTCAAACGCGGATCTAGTTAAGGCGATTAATGAAATGATTGATATTGCAAATCCAAAGAACTTACCAAAGGCAACTAATTCATCTGTTAAGAGCGTGACAATCTCCTGTGTTAAAGGAAAAAGTGTTAAGAAAGTTACGGGTAAAAATCCCAAGTGTCCTTCGGGATACAAGAAGAAGTGATTTAATCACTTGGTTTTGCCATACCGATTGGTCAGGTAGGCTAGGCGCGCAGTTTGGTAGCGCCCTTGTAGCCCAATGGCAGAGGCAGAGGACTTAAAATCCTTCCAGTGTGGGTTCGACCCCCACCAAGGGCACCAGATTTTATTGAGCAATGTTTACGGAATAACGAGCCAGGGAGGCGCGTTTTAGATATTTGTCGAGGCGCTATAACAATCTCGACGGGAGCAGACAATGGAGAGTAGCAACCCAGTACTAAATCGCTATAACCGCCGCGGTTATGCATCTATGGGTAATACAAATGTTGGTACCACCGGCTTTACTACTAGTTATGACGCAGTGGAGGGTGGACAGTTAGAAGATCTTTATAACGCACCTGCTGCATCATCAATGCGCACCGGAAGAATGACAATGGATGATGTCGTAACTCGCACATCAATTCTATTTGGATTACTTGCAATCACTGGTGTATTTGCATGGCAGGCAAACCTAGGAGCAGGCGCGTTAATCGGTAGTTTGATTGTTGCGACCATTCTTGGTTTAGTAATTAGTTTCTCTCGCACAATTCGTCCAGCACTTGTAATGATTTATGCTGCACTTGAAGGAATCGTGCTTGGAACAATTTCTAAGGCATATGAAAGCATTTATCCAGGAATAATCAGTCAGGCAATACTTGCAACTGGTGTTGCATTTGTTGGTGTGCTCTTTGCCTACAGAACGGGACGTATCAAGATCACTGCTCGTGCTACAAAAATTGCTATGGGCGCGATTATTGGTTATTTGATTCTTGGAGTCGTAAATATCTTCGGTGGCAATTTCATTTTCAACGGAACATTTGGTCCACTAGTTGCAATCTTCGGCGTCGGACTAGCGACCTTCTTCTTAGCTCTAGATTTCGATCAAGCAGCTAAGGCAGTTGCACTTGGAGTGCCACAAGAAGAGTCATGGCGCGTAGGTTTTGGCTTAATGGTTTCAGTGGTCTGGCTATACCTTGAGGTATTGCGACTACTTTCTATCCTTCGCCGTAACTAGAGTTTCTGGCAGCCGCCACGCTAATAAAACGGTTATTGAATAGACCGCAAGCGTGGCGGCAAAAGCCACTCTAAAGCTTGAGATATCCGCTAAAAATCCGCTAATAATCGGCCCAATTATCATCCCGGCATCTCCCGCCATTTGAAAAAGGCCTATTACTTTTCCACTTCTACCTTTGATTACATCGCCCACAATTGCTGAAGGCGTTGTAGATAGAAACGCAGTGCCAAATCCAATTACCAACATTGCAGCTATGAATACCAATTCGTGATTTGCGAATAGGAACATGGCCATCCCAAACCAGGTAATCGTAGATCCAAGTTGCAATAACAATCGTCTTCCTCGTCGGTCAGATAAATGACCTGCTCGCATCAAGAAAGCTCCTTGTAATAACGCAGAAGCGGTATAGACATAACCGACCATTGCATTGCTTCCCTTTAACTCTTCTACGACAAAGAGCGGAATTATGGAGAGCCTTGGACCAAGCACTGCCCATCCAAAAAGGAATGAAGTTATGAATGCGATTCTAAATGGCTCTAATTTCAGCGCATCTTTGATTGTCATCTCCTCAATTACTTCATCTTTAAATGGTTGTAAATGTGATGCACGTAAATAAACATAAGCAATCGTTCCACTAATCAAAAGTGAGATTGAATATAGAAAGAATGGAGCGCGAAGCGATATTCCCATCAATAAGCCGCCAACTGCAGGTCCTGCAATTGCGCCGACTAAGAATCCACCGTTATAAGTTGCTTGCGCTCTTGCTCGCAGCTCTGGAGCAACTGATTTGAAGATCACAGAACTTGCAGCCACAGAGAACATCGAGGAACCTAATCCTCCGGCAGTTCTAAAGGCGAGTAGTTGCCAATAATTCTGTGCGATTGCTGCAAGAAATGATGAAATAGAAACCATCAAAACGCCAAATGAATAAACATGGCGTTCTCCAAAGGTATTTACCAATTTCCCCGAAAATAGCCCACTTATAAAGCGCATGATCGCAAAGGCCGAAACTACAAAGCCGACTGCGGCAGCGCTAACGCCAAAGGACCTTGAATAGAGCGGAATTGCAGGGACAATCACGCCATAACCCATCGCAACAAAGAATGAAGCGATGATTAAAGTCTGAACCTCTTTTGGTAAGAGGCGCCAGGTTTTAGCCGAGTTGTTCT
Organism: uncultured Actinomycetes bacterium; assembly: GCA_964343665.1. Lineage (GTDB taxonomy): Bacteria > Actinomycetota > Actinomycetes > Nanopelagicales > Nanopelagicaceae > ZLKRG08. The sequence goes on from CAYFJY010000010.1 coordinate 8,799, forward strand.
CCCGCAGCATCTTCCTTTGCTTTCTTATAATCCTCATTCGTGCGAAGTGGAAGCTCTTTGAGCATTAGCGCAAGGATGAATCCAGCGAGCGTAACTGGCGCTGCGGCAAAGAAGACGAAGTGGAATGAATTAACGAATGATTGCAGCACTGTGGTTTGAACTTCAGCAGGCAATTGATGAATAAGCGCCGAATTGTTTGTAAGCGCCTTCAATTTAGATTGATCAAATCCTGCAAGTGCTTGCGGATTGTTCTTGGCAAGTTCGGCAAAACCACTTTGCATGTAGTGCGCCAATCTATTTGTCAGAATAGATCCAAATAAGGCAGTACCGAAAACTGCACCTAATGAACGGAAAAAGGTATTAGAAGAGGTGGCAACACCCATATCTCGCATATCCACCGCATTTTGAAGCGCAATGACAATTGTCTGCATAGAAAGTCCAAGTCCCATACCAATTAGAACTGCATTGATAGCGACTTGCCAGTAGGGAGTATCGATTTGTAAACGAGTCATCAACAGGAGTCCGATAGTCATGATTGCGGTACCTGCAATAGGGAATCGTTTGTAATGTCCATGTTTTGTGATTGATTTACCGCTAAATATAGACATGGTCAGAATTCCGAGCATCAACGGGATCAATTTGATACCTGCGTCAGATGCTGAATATCCCTTAACTACCTGCATATATAAAGGCAACATAACGATCGCGCCAAACATACCTGCGCCAATTACTGCGCCCAATAACGAAGTTAGATTGAAGGTGTGATTATTAAATAGATGCAATGGCAGGATTGGTTCTTTCGCTCTCTTCTCTTGGAAGTAAAAGAGAACTGCGACTATCAATCCCAGAACTAAGTAAAGAATTGTGCGACTATCTTTCCAGCCGTGCTCAGGTCCGTATACAGAGAGAGTTAAAAGAATTGGCACTACAGATGCAACCAAGAGGAAAGCGCCCAAATAATCCACTGAGTGCTCGCGCTTCATCTTTGGAATATGTAGCACCATCGAAGTAACGACCAATGAGATCAATCCGAATGGAATGTTTATGTAGAAAATCCAGCGCCATCCAGTAATTCCAAGAATTGTTGCGTGATCAGAGAAATATCCACCAAGTAATGGACCTGCAACTGATGAGAGACCCCAGACCGCTCCAAAGTAACCTTGATAGCGTCCTCGTTCGCGTGGTGGAACGATATCTCCGATGATGACGAAGGTAAGCGCCATCAATCCACCGGCACCCAAGCCTTGAATAGCTCGAGTCACGATTAACTGAGTCATGTTCTGTGCAGCTCCTGCTAATGCAGAGCCGATTAAGAATGTGACAGTTGCAAATTGAAAGACAATGCGTCGACCGTAAAGATCTGAGATCTTTCCATAAAGCGGAGTGGCTGCGGTCGAGGTAAGTAGATAAGCGGTAACCACCCAGGTGTAGTGATTCAAACCATTGAACTCTTCAACAATATTCTTTAGTGCTGTTGAAACGATTGTTTGATCTAGAGCTGCAAGTAATAATCCGGTCATAAGACCGCCCATAATTACTAGAATCTCTTTGTGTGTATGTTCTGTGCGCATTTCTTTAGACATACGGATAAGGCTATAACTTTGGACCTAAATTAACTAATTAACGCGCTTAAACATGAAGGCTAGTAAAGAAGCTAATCAAAAAGGATGATATTAGATAATTTTTTATGCGAACGGCTGCGCTTCAAGAATCGCAACTTGAAAAGACTTTCCATTTGGCGCGGTGTAAGCCACGGTCTCGCCAACTTTCTTTCCATTTACTGCGCTACCAAGAGGTGATTTTTCTGAATACACATCCAAATCACCCGATGAAATCTCACGAGATCCAAGAAGGAATTTCATCTCGTCACCTGCAAAATCAACTGTGACAATCATTCCAGGACCGACAACTCCTGCTTCACCAACTGGTGGCGCACCGATGACCGCGTGTTCAAGCATATGTTTCAATTGCTTGATTCGAGCTTCATTCTTTCCTTGCTCTTCGCGCGCAGCGTGGTAACCGCCATTCTCTTTGAGATCTCCTTCAGCACGTGCAGCTTCGATCTTTTTTACAATCTCTGCGCGCCTTGGTCCTTCGAGTTCGGCAAGTTCAGTCGCTAAACGATCTGCAGCTTCTTGGGTCAACCAGGTTTGTGTCATTTTCTCTCCATTAGGCGCAGAAGTTTATATTAAAGTGCAGCGACACAGCGCTCAACCGAGGCCGAGACTGAATGTGCACGCGTGGGAATTTGGGTAGATATAACTTCGTGACGATCTCCTGCAGGAATTCGGTAGGTGATTTCGCCTACGACATATTTATCAATGTCAACCGCGGTTAATTTGCAATCTATCGGTTGATTGGGATCATTTCTTGTTATCTCGAATTTAATTCCCATACTCTTTTCATTTGATTCTTTAAATGAAATTAAATTCGGTACAACAGTTGGATTTGAATGATAAGTAGCGCTCCAAACCAACCAAGTGAATAGCGCTCCAAAAAGAAGCGCAAATATTAGATATTTAGCAAAACGCACAGGTGTACGTTTGCGCCCATATCTATCATCTAGGTCAAGCCCGCTCATAGGGGGTATTCTCGCACTATGAACAAGAACGTAGATGTAGGTATTGCTGGCTCAATAACGATGATTGTCCTAACAGTGGCAGTCGTAATTCTGCTTCGTAGTTTCTATAAGCGCTTCACAAATGTTCGTAAAGACGACGAAATCAAATAATCCCTCTTAGAGATGAAGAAATTCTGGCAGTGGCTTGTGACTGCACTTCTGGTGGCGATTTTTCTCTCACTTGCTAATTGGCAGTGGAATAGGGCAGATGAATTGAAAAATCCACCAAAGGTGGATCAAACAATCTTTCCTATTGATTCAGTGATAACTCCAAGCCAATCCATCTCACAGGATCAAGTTGGCAGAAGAGTTTCAGTTGAAGGTAAATTTGTAAGTAATTGGGTGCTACCAAATCAAAGAGACCCCAGAGAAGATTCCAATAAGAAATCTATCTCTTTTGACGTGGGGCTCTTTCAAACTAAAGATAATGCGATGATCTTGATTCTGCGAGGTATTCACAAGAGCGAACCAGTAGATCTAATGATTGAAAAAAAGGTTGTAGGTTACTTATTACCTCAACAAAGTAAAGATTCAGCAGAGACAAATGGAAATCAGATCAGCAGGATAGATAGCGCGCTCTTTGTGACCAAGACAGAACTACCTCTCTATGCCCCTTATATTCATGCGATAGACGAGAGCCCAAATTCTGGTTACGAGGTGATTCCATTGAATTTGCGAAGTGGTGTACCTGGGTATTACTGGCAACACATCTCATATGTCGTGATTTGGTTTTTATTTGCGCTTACTGCAATTTATTTAATGGTGTATCAGAGAAGATTGGATAAAGTGAAGCCATGAAATTTGACCTCTTATCTCGGTATAGATTTATGGCAATAGTCTCGGGAATCATGTCCCTTCTGCTCTGGTTTGTTTATATGCCGGTCAAATACATCTTGAATAACGAGAGCTGGCATCAGTCGATAATCTGGATTCCGATGGTCCACGGATATCTCTATCCCATATATGTGCTCTTTGCTATTCAATTCTCAGTTTCCAAGCGATGGAAGACAACAAATATTCTCGCGCTAATTCTGGCTGGAACTTTGCCAATCGCCTCAATTTGGGCAGAGCGCTACGTAGTAAAGAGATATAAATAGTAATTTGAATTGAGGCAGATTTTGAATTTGGTGCCAATAAAGAGCGCGATTAAAGCGCTTCTTTATCCTTGGTACGAGAGGCGTCTAATTCGAAAATTAGATTTCAGTCAAACTCCGCATCACATCGGAATCATTGTCGATGGTAATCGAAGATGGGCGAAAGCCAACACAGTAGAGACCAAGAGCGGACACCAAGCAGGTGCAGATAAGATCCTTGAATTTTTAAATTGGTGTGAAGATGCAAAGGTAAAGATCGTAACCATTTGGTTACTCTCGACCGATAACTTCAAGAGAAGCCAAGAAGAGCTAGATACGCTTTTGAAGATTATTGCAAATGTTGTCGAAGAGCTATCTGCTAAAAATAGGTGGAATATAAAGGTAGTTGGAGCGCTTGATGTTCTGCCTGATTGGATGGCAGAACAATTTAAGAAATTGCCAGCAAATTCCAAATCATCTATGGATGTAAATATTGCGATTGGATATGGTGGCCGTCGCGAGATTGTAGACGCGATCAAGTCTTACCTACATACTGAAAGAGATAAAGGCGCATCAATCGAGCAAGCCGCTGCAGATTTAAATGATGAGACAATCTCTAAATTTTTATATACCGCAGGCCAACCTGACCCAGATTTATTAATTAGAACATCTGGTGAGCAGAGACTTGGTGGATTCTTGCTCTGGCAATCAACTCATTCCGAGTTCTATTTCTGTGAAGCCTATTGGCCAGATTTTCGCCATGTAGATTTTCTCCGCGCTCTGCGTTCATATTCGCAACGTCAGCGCCGCTTCGGAAAGTAAAGGTGAAAGATTTCCCCCACGCGCTGGGGCGTGTCGTGTCCGAATTGTCTAAAGGTGGGCGTAACTTTTAACTGCTTTCCCCGCTCAAAATCGATCACAATTAAAGAAATGAGCCCGGCTTGTCCGCATCGAACTCCTCCAGGAATTCACAGAAAAAGACATATGTTCTCGATACCAGCGTTCTTTTGGCGGACCCACAGGCTCTAAAACGTTTTGCAGAACACGAAGTAGTAATACCTATCGCAGTCATCGGTGAGTTAGAGACAAAGCGAGATCATCCAGAACTTGGTTTCTTTGCGCGCGGCGCACTTCGCGCTCTTGATGAGCTTCGAATTTCAAATGGACGTTTAGATCAACCAATACAGATCACTCAAGAAGGCGGAACTCTATCTGTTGAATTAAATCACACAGATTTAAGTGCGTTGCCACAAGGATTCTTGCGCGATGGCACAAATGATTCTCGTATCTTGGCGATTGCAAAGAATTTAATGTCAGATGGAAGAAATGTCGTATTAGTTACCAAAGATCTACCGCTTCGCGTTAAAGCATCTTCAGTTGGCGTTGAAGCAGAGGAGTATCGCGCAGAGTTAGTTATGAACTCTGGATGGACTGGAATGGTTGAAGAGACAGTCCCAGGAAAGATTATCGATGAGTTATATGCGCATGATCGAGCACATTATAAATTTGACAATGAATCTGTAAATGAATCTGGAACCAAACACCCAGTAAATACTGGAGTCGTGCTCCACTCAGAAAAGGGAAGTGCACTTGCAAGAATTACTGCAAGTGGTGAATTGCAATTAGTCCGCGGTGATCGCACAGCATTTGGATTACATGGAAGAAGTGCAGAGCAGAGAGTTGCGCTAGATTTATTATTAGATCCAGAGATTGGAATTGTCTCTTTAGGTGGTCGCGCCGGAACTGGAAAATCAGCGCTCGCGTTAGCTGCAGGACTTGAAGCAGTTATGGAACGTCGCCAACATAAGAAAGTTGTGATCTTCCGTCCGCTCTATCCAGTTGGCGGACAGGAGCTTGGATACCTCCCTGGAAGCGAAGGGGAGAAGATGTCTCCTTGGGCTCAGGCGGTCTTCGATACTTTGGGGGCGCTCGTTAGCCAAGCGGTTATCGATGAGATCATTGCCCGCGGACTTATCGAGGTTCTACCTCTTACCCATATCCGCGGCCGCTCATTGCACGATGCCTTTGTGATCGTCGATGAGGCCCAATCGCTTGAACGAGGAGTCTTATTAACCGTGCTCTCTCGAATTGGACAGAACTCCCGAGTGGTTCTAACCCACGATGTTGCCCAGCGCGATAACTTGCGAGTCGGACGCCATGATGGAGTGGTCGCAGTGGTCGAAACCTTGAAAGGTAACCCGCTCTTTGCCCATGTCACCTTGACTCGAAGCGAGCGCTCGCAGATCGCAGCCCTGGTGACAGAGCTACTTGAAGGACCGATCGCGCTCTAGAAGACCTCTTGAAAGACAAGGCATATTCTCCTTGCGAAGCGCTCAAATGTGACGCTTCCTTAAAAATCTCACACTGACATAATGGGTCAAAACGGACATACCCCGTTCTGACCAGGACTTTTGTCGCCCCAATGGGGCTGTGGAGAAATATTTTTGCCCCCTTCTGCGGGTCGTAATTTGCCCATGTCGGGGGTCGTTGAAACCCTTAGCCAGTTGAAATTTTCTTTAGAAGCAGGGCCAGAGAGGCCAAGTGCTTGAAAAGGTTAGAAAGGCAGGTGAGGGAGCGATGAAGATCGACCGATTTTATGAGACGTTGATTCGTCGACGCTCTCGCGCAACTTGGGCCCTAATTGGTTCCATGGTCTTTATCTCGACTGCGACCCCAAGCTCCTATGGTTTGGAATTTCCAATGACAAGCCAACTGACAATCTCTAACGGTATGTCCGATGGCATTTCAGGTCAGGGTGCATCTTTGGTTGCAAATCAATCAAAAGAGAGCACCCCAGAATCAAGCGTTGCAGCGCTCTATGCATCGATCGATGTCAAGAGCGGGGTCACTGCTCTTGATCTTCGCGAAGTCTCATTGGCGAGCGCTCAGGTGGAACTTGCCAGAACCCCAAGTGGTGCAAAGAAGGTCGCGCTTTCGATTATCAAAGCCGAATATCCAAAGTGGAAGGCATCCCAACAAGCTTGCTTGGTCAAACTTTGGACCCGCGAATCACATTGGAATTACAAAGCTCATAACTATCGCTCTGGTGCACACGGTATCGCTCAGGCATATCCTGCGATCAAGATGGAATCAATCGGACTTGATTGGCGCACTAACCCAGTGACTCAGATTCGTTGGGGACTTAATTACATCGATAAGCGTTACGACACTCCATGTCGTGCACTTGCTCGCCATAATTGGCGCGGCGCATATTAAATCTATCTATATTTTTTTTAAATATCTTTAATAGATATCTTTATTAGATTTCGCTACGCATTCCAATAGTTAGTGGCTTTGCAGTCTCTGCAAAGAAATCATTTCCCTTATCGTCGACCACTATAAATGCCGGGAAATCTTCAACTTCAATCTTCCAAACCGCTTCCATGCCGAGCTCTTCAAAATCAATTACTTCAACTTTCTTGATGCAATCTTGCGCAAGGCGTGCAGCAGGTCCACCGATTGAACCTAAATAAAATCCGCCATTATTTTTGCAGGCATCAGTAACCTGCTTTGAGCGATTGCCCTTTGCAAGCATTACGAAAGATCCGCCATTTTTCTGGAAGTAATCAACGTATGAATCCATTCGACCTGCAGTTGTCGGTCCGAATGAACCTGATGCATAACCTGCCGGAGTCTTCGCAGGTCCTGCGTAATAAACCGCATACTTCTGCATGTAATCTGGCATTGGCTTACCTGCATCAAGCAACTCTTTGATCTTTGCATGCGCTAAATCGCGCGCCACAACTAGTGTGCCCGTTAATGAGAGCCTAGTTTTAACTGGGTACTTAGAGAGCTCTTTACGAATCTCCGCCATTGGTTTTCCAAGATCAATTTTTACAACTTGATCATCTAAATGTTCATCGGTGGTCTCTGGTAAGAAGTGCGCTGGATCGCGCTCTAACTCTTCAATAAAGACGCCCTCTTTTGTGATCTTTGCCTTTGCTTGGCGATCTGCAGAGCAAGATACTGCGATTGCAATTGGTAGCGATGCGCCGTGGCGCGGTAAACGAACAACGCGAACATCGTGGCAGAAATATTTGCCACCAAATTGTGCTCCGATACCTAACTTCTGCGTGATCTTTAAAACTTCAGCTTCGACTTCTGGATCGCGGAAGGCTCGACCTGTTGTTGCATCACCTGTAGTTGGAAGTGAATCTAAATATTTTGTCGAAGCTAACTTTGCTGTCTTTAAAGTGTGCTCTGCGCTGGTTCCGCCGACCACAATCGCCAAGTGATACGGAGGGCATGCTGCAGTTCCGAGCGACCGTAATTTCTCTTCTAACCATGGATAGAAGGAATCCTTATTTAAGACCGCTTTAGTTTCCTGATAGAGGAAGGACTTATTAGCGCTGCCTCCACCTTTTGCGATGAAGAGAAAGTTGTATTCATCTTGATGATCGGAATCTGCATAAATTTCGACTTGAGCTGGAAGATTGTTGCCGGTGTTCTTCTCTTCCCACATATTTACTGGGGCCATTTGTGAGTAACGAAGATTCAAATTTGTATACGCGTTGTATACGCCCTCTGAAATAGATTTCTCATCTTTACCAGTAGTTAGAACATGCTGACCTTTTTTGCCCATTACAAGCGCAGTGCCAGTGTCTTGGCACATCGGCAATACGCCACCTGCAGAGATATTTGCATTCTTCAATAGATCTAAAGCTACGAATCTATCGTTGGGAGAACTTTCGGGATCTTTCAAAATATTAGTAAGTTGTTGTAGATGAGCATCTCGAAGATAATGATTGATATCGTGAATCGCTAACTCAGTTAATTTAGTTATGGCATCGGGTGATACTTCTAGAAATTCCAGTTCGCCATGTTTAACGACTTTCACACCATCTTTACTTACTAAGCGATATTTGGTCTGATCTTCACCAATCGGCAGCAGATCTTCATAATTAAATGGCATCTTTAGAGACCTTAGCCTTTGCGCCATCGAGTAAGTCTTGGCAGATCTTGGCTAACTCTTCGCCGCGCTCCCATAACTTTAAGGACTCTTCGAGAGTTGCCGAACCTGCCTCAAGCTGTTCGACGACTTTGGTAAGTTCTTCGCGAGCTTTCTCGTAACTTACTTTCTCGGCCATGTCTCTAATTTACTCTCTATTCAATAGTGGCTGATAGTTGGTCTTGCGCTAGACGAATGCGAACTTTGTCACCAGATGCAACTTCCTTCGCTTTGCGCACCGCTTTTCCATCTGCTCGCTGGACCACCGCATAGCCACGTTCGAGGGTGGATTGTGGGGAAAGCGAACGTACGCGCGCCAATAAATGTTGTAAATCTTCTTCAGCTAATTTGAGGCGATGTACAAATGCAATTCGACGATCAAAGAGTGATTTGATTCGATCAGTTTCACGATCAAGTCGCGCAGTGATTGTCCGCTCTGCACGATTTCGAAGCGCTTCGATAAATAACAACTCCTCTTTCAAATCCGGGACTACTTTCTTTCCGGCATCAGTCGGGGTAGATGCGCGGTAATCAGCAACGAGATCTAAAAGTGGTGAATCTTTTTCGTGGCCAATCGCGCTAACTATCGGTGTTTTGCACGATGCGGCAAGGCGTACTAAACCTTCGTCGCTAAATGGCAGGAGATCTTCAAAGGATCCACCACCACGAGTAATGATTATGACATCAACTTGCGGGTCTGCCTCAAGTTCTTTTAGAGCTTGGCTTACTTGAATGACCGCATCAGAACCTTGTACTGCAACTTCTCTGATTTCAAATTGCACAGATGGCCAGCGACGCTTGGCATTTTCAAGTACATCTTTCTCGGCATCGCTATTTCGACCACAGATCAAACCGACTTTATTTGGAAGAAGTGGTAATTCCTTCTTCCACTTGGAATCAAAGAGTCCTTCTGCAGCAAGTAAACTCTTGAGCATTTCAATGCGCGCTAATAATTCTCCGACGCCAACTTCTCGAATCTCGCGAACCCAAAATGAGACCGAACCATTCTTTGTATACCAAGATGGTTTTGCATAAATCTTCAC
>CAYFJY010000011.1:0-18436 GCA_964343665.1 uncultured Actinomycetes bacterium
GCTGTATCTAACATACCAGCTTGACCCATCACTCGATTATGTGGAAATTTAGTAGCTATTTGAGTTAGCGCTGTCATTTCATCTAATGGATTTGAAACGACAATAATTACGGCATTTGGAGAATGCTTAGCGATATTCTCCGCTACACCACGTACGATGCCTGCATTCACTCCAATTAAATCCATGCGGCTCATGCCAGGTTTGCGAGGAAGACCCGCGGTAATTACTACTACATCAGAATTTGCGGTTGCTTCATAACCTGCACCATCAGCTGTTGTAGTTGCACCAATCACCTTAGTCTGAAAACCTTCAATTGATCTAGATTGATTCATGTCGAGCGCAAGTCCTTCTGGTTTGCCCTCGATGATGTCTGTTAAAACTACTGTGTCAAAAATATTGTATTCAGCTAAACGCATCGCTGTAGTTGAGCCGTAGAAACCAGCTCCGACAACTGTGACTTTTCCTGGCATGGTGCTTCCCTTATCAATCAATCACTCGAGTATCTTGATGTCAAGAGAATCTTATCGTCCGTGTGGAAGGACAATTGCCACGATGATGAGCGCTAACCCGATTACGACCGGCGCATAACGCTCAATTCGACGCTCTTCACGGAAACCTGTGAGCAAGAGCGCACTTCCAACAATGATAGAACCGGTGCGAACAAAACCGAGCGCTCCTAGAAGCACGCCAATTGCAGCGGCAATATTGAGGATTCTCTTCGGGACCATCGTGTAATCGTATCTGGAAGGTTCTTTAGCTACTAGCTGATATTTCGCTCTGAATATTTAATTTCGAGAAGCGGCATCGACAACATTCTTGACTAACATCGCACGTGTCAAAGGACCTACTCCACCAGGATTTGGTGAGATCCAACCTGCAACATTTGCCACATCTGGATGAACATCGCCTTGGATTCCATTTTCATTTCGAGAGACTCCGACATCAATTACCACAGAGCCCGGCTTCACCATATCCGGAGTTAAGAAATGACCAACACCTACTGCAACAACAGTTATATCTGCAGTCAAAGTATGTTCTTTTATTGAACGGGTTCCGGTATGAACGAGATTTACAGTCGCATTCTCTTCACGACGATTTAATAACAAACTAAGTGGACGGCCAACAGTTAATCCGCGTCCAACAATCGTAACTTCGGCACCTTTGACTGGAATTTTGTAATGATGCAACAGTTCGACAATACCGCGAGGTGTACATGGAAGAGTTCCGTCAAAGCCAGCTGTCAAGCGTCCCAAATTCATGGGGTGTAAACCATCTGCATCTTTTGCAGGATCAATAGCTTCAAGAATTACTTGAGTATTAATACCTTTTGGAAGCGGAAGTTGCACGATATATCCAGTGCACTCTGGATTTTCATTCATCTCTTTGACTGCAGCAAGAACATCTGATTGCTTTGCTGTTTCTGGAAGATCAATTCGAATTGAATTAACGCCTACCTCTGCACAATCCTTATGTTTTCCACCAACATATTGACGAGACCCTGGATCGTCTCCAACTAAGATAGTTCCAAGCCCTGGAGTAATGCCTCTTGCTTTTAGAGCATTAACTTCTCTGGCTAAATCTTCTTTGATCTTCTTTGCAAAAGCTTTTCCGTCAAGAATTTGTGCGCTCATGTACGCGATCTTAATTATGCATGCGAGAAATGGCGAGTTCCGGTGAAGAAGAGAGGAATATTCGCCTTTTCTGCTGCAGCAATTACCTCTTCGTCTCGAATTGATCCACCTGGTGAAACAACCGCAGATACTCCTGCATCAATCAAGATCTGCAATCCATCAGCGAAAGGAAAGAAAGCGTCGCTGGCAGCAACAGAGCCATTCGCGCGCTCTCCCGCTCTCTCAACTGCTAACTTTGCTGAATCGACTCTATTGACTTGGCCCATACCGATTCCAACAGAAGCGCCATTCTTTGCTAATAGAATCGCATTGCTCTTGACTGCTCTAACCGCTCGCCATGCAAACTCTAAATCAGCAAACATCTTTTCACTTATCTTTGGGCCTGCTACTTGTTGCCAATTCTTGGGATTATCACCCTCTGCATCAATTAGGTCAGCGCTCTGGACTAAAAGCCCTCCAGAGACCGAACGCGGTTCTAAAGGACCAAAACTCTTTATGTCAGATATAAGAATTCTTATATTCGCCTTCTGCTTCAAAATTTCAAGAGCTCCTTCATCATATTCCGGTGCAATTATCACCTCAGTGAATATTTCCGATAGTGGTTTTGCCATTTGCAAAGTTACTTTTCTATTTGCAGCAACAACTCCTCCAAATGCCGAAACTGGATCACATTCATGAGCTGCTAGATAAGCGCTCGATATATCTTTACCGATTGCGATTCCACATGGATTAGCATGTTTCATGATTGCAACTGCTGGCTCTTTATGGTCATAAGCAGCTCTCAACGCAGCATCGGCATCTGTGTAGTTGTTAAAACTCATTTCTTTACCATGTAATTGGTGGGCACTAACAATGCCCGGAAAATTACTTGCATAAGCAGCGCCTTGTTGATGCGGATTCTCACCGTAACGCAAAGTTGCGCTTTTTCGCCAAACGCCTGCTATCCAATCAGGGAAGGCGCCTTGCTCCTGGTTTAACCACATAGCAATGGTTGCGTCATATTCCGCCGTAGTCCGGAAAACTTCAATTGCTAGTTGTTTGCGTTCATTTAACGTGAAACCGCCATTTCCGAGAGCACTAAGAAGAAGGTCGTATTGGTTTGGATTTGAAATTACAGCAACTGAATTATGGTTCTTCGCAGCCCCACGTAGCATTGATGGTCCACCGATATCAATCTGCTCAATACATTCAACATAATCTGCACCGGATGCAATTGTTGCTGCGAATGGGTACAAATTAATGATGACAAGATCAAATGGATCAATATCTAATTCTTTGATCTTAGATAAATGTTCAGGATTATTCTGATCAGCAAGGATTCCTGAATGAATTCTTGGATGCAGTGTTTTTACTCTTCCACCCATAATCTCTGGGAAACCTGTGTAATCGGATACCTCTTGAACTTTGATGCCGTTATCCCTCAGGGTCTTACATGTAGATCCGGTTGAAAGTATCTCTACGCCTGCATCTTGCAGAGCCGATCCAATCTCAACAAGGCGGCTCTTGTCATAAACACTTAGGAGCGCTCGACGAATCGGTTTTCTCACGCTCATAACACTGCCTCAAGTTTCCTTATTGTCTCGACGATCAATTCTCTTTCGATAACCTTAATTCTTTCATGAAGTGTGGTCACATCATCATTTGGCAGAATTTCTACCTTAGATTGAGCGATGATCTCTCCTGTATCTACACCCTCATCTACCCAATGGATCGTGCAACCCGTTTCTTTTACACCTGCGCTTAGCGCATCCCTTACCGCGTGAGCTCCCGGGAAATTAGGTAAAAGCGCTGGGTGCGAGTTGATCACTTTAAATCTCTTAACAAAAGAATTACTTAAAATTCTCATGAACCCAACACTCACAACCAAATCTGGATTTAATTGAGCGACTGCATCTTCTATCTCTCTATCCCAAACAGCTCTTGGTGATTGAAACGGAATAATTTTGCAATCAATATTCGTAACTTTAGCTCTTTCAATAACTTGCGAACTTGGATTATCAGTGACTAAACCCGCGATATCAAAGCGCGCATCAATTAAAGCTTGAGCAAGCGAACCATTACCCGAGGCGAGAAGAACTAATTTCATCTACGCCCTATTAGTGGAATCAGCTTGATTAATCCAACACCTACCAATAATTCAATCGAGATGGCGAGTGGGAATTTCCAGAGCGAGGGACCGACCGTTCCTAATTCATAGGTGATAAGAGCACCTGATCCTAAATATGCAATAACAAAACCGCTCAAGATGAATAAGGCGAGTGTTTGGCGAAGTATCAACTGACCGCTACCTAGCGTCCAATACGCAAGAAGTGCACCAAGTCCAACCACAACCAATATAAAGAATAAATAGAGGGGATGCTTCCCGGTTGGAAGCGCACCCAAAATCGGAAGCGCAGGAATCTTTCCCAATTCAAAGGTTAATGGGGAGATATTTGTCCCTCTTCCAATGGCAAATCCTGCGCCAATCAAATAGGCAATCGTGGAAATTATGAAATTAGGTAAATAGAGAAGAGTTAGTGCCAACATAAGAATTCCACCGATGATTCCTGGTTGTAGAACTGTTGTCAGTTGCTTAACTGTTTTTAAGTTTACTATCAGTGATATTCCAAGTATTAGCGCGCCTAAGCCCAATAGCAGCGCCCAAATTTTTGTCACATAAATTAAAGGTTGTGAAAATTTGAACTTGTTTATCGAAAGAAAACATATTGCGATCACAAATGGCGCACCAAAAGCTAGTGCCCAATACCAGGAGATATAAACATCGAAATTAGATGAGACAAGCGAGAGAATAGATAAAATCGCCGTATAAAAAAGTGCGAAGAGCCAGACAGCGCTCTCATTATTCTCTCTATCTAGCGTTCTTTTAGCGCCTATTCCAATGGCAAATGCAGGTAAAGCCATAGCTCCAAGCGGAAGATAAGTAAGCCAACCAGCAAGACCACTAGGTGGGATATGTAGATTAAATGGAATTGCATGCGAACCTAGAAATATCCAAACTGCTGATCGAAATGGGTCTGCCGTAGTCGCGTATGCGCTACCTGCGATTGCCCAAGCCAAAAAGGTGATGATTCCAGCCGGAATCAAAGTGATTAATACACTTCTTACGCTTTGCGTGAATGCAGTAACAAACACGCGTGAATCTTATCTTCCGTTTACTTTGAAATAACTTGTCGAAGCAAATTTGCTGTCTCGCTCGGCGTTTTGCCGACCTTAACTCCGGCTGCCTCAAGCGCATCCTTCTTCGCTTGCGCAGTGCCTGAACTTCCAGAAACGATTGCTCCGGCATGTCCCATAGTTTTGCCTTCGGGAGCGGTGAAGCCTGCGACATAACCAACGACGGGCTTTGTTACATACTCCTTGATAAATGCTGCAGCACGCTCTTCCGCATCTCCACCAATTTCACCAATCATGACAATCGCTTTAGTCTCTGGATCATCTTGAAATGCATTGAGGCAATCAATATGAGTTGTTCCAATTACTGGGTCTCCACCAATTCCAACCGCTGTTGTAAATCCGATATCTCGTAATTCGTACATCAATTGGTAAGTCAATGTTCCTGATTTGGAAACAAGTCCAATTGGGCCACGTCCAGTGATATCTGCTGGAATGATCCCGACATTTGATTGACCTGGGCTGACTACACCTGGGCAATTTGGACCAATAAGTCTGGTGCTTCCCTTCTCTGCTGCATAAGTGTAGAAGTATGCAGAATCATGTACTGGAATACCTTCAGTAATGACAACTACTAAAGGCATCTTCGCATCTATTGCATCGATGACTGCTGCCTTTGCGAACTTTGGCGGTACAAATACGACTGAGACATTTGCGCCTGTTGCTGACATTGCTTCTGCAACAGTGTTAAAAACTGGAAGTGATACACCGTCCATATCGACGCTTTGTCCACCTTTGCCTGGTGTTACGCCGCCGACCACATTTGTTCCGGCTTTCAACATTCGCTTGGTGTGCTTGGTTCCCTCTGAACCAGTCATACCTTGAACGATTACTTTGCTATTTGAATCAATGAAAATGGCCATGTTTACATTGCACCTAATCCTGCAGCTATCTCCGCTGCTTTAGCTGCAGCACCATCCATAGTATCTAGTTGATGCACTAGCGGATGCGCAGCTTCATTGAGAATTCTTCTTCCCTCTGCCACGTTATTTCCATCTAATCTCACCACGATTGGTTTAGTTGCGGCAGAACCGAGAATTTCTAACGCTTTCACAATTCCATTTGCTACCGCGTCGCAAGCAGTGATTCCACCAAATACATTTACAAATACGCTCTTAACATCCTTGTCGCCTAAGATAATTGAGAGACCATCAGCCATAACTTCAGCTGATGCGCCGCCACCAATATCTAGGAAATTTGCTGGGCGAACATTTCCGTATCGTTCTCCGGCGTAAGCAACGACATCAAGCGTTGACATAACTAATCCTGCACCATTTCCGATGATTCCGACCTCGCCATCAAGTTTTACGTAATTTAAACCTTTAGCTTTCGCAGCCTCCTCAAGCGCGTTAGCAGCCGCTTTATCTATCAAGGCCTCATGATCTGGCTGGCGAAACTCTGCATTATCATCGAGAGTTACTTTCCCATCTAATGCAATTATCTTTCCATCTGCAGTTTTAACTAGTGGATTAACTTCCACCAGAGTTGCATCCTCTTTTGTGAAAACTCCCCAAAGTAATTCAATTACCTTCGCAACCTCTCCAGCGATCTCGCTTGGGAATTTAGCCTCGCTTACAATCGCAGTTGCTTTAGCGTTATCGATACCCGCAACTGCTGATACTGGAACTTTCGCTAACTTTTCAGGGGTAGTTCGAGCGACCTCTTCAATATCCATTCCACCTGCAACCGATGCCATGCATAGATATTGGCGATTAGAGCGATCTAAAAGTATTGATACGTAATATTCCTCTGCAATCGGCGCTGCCTGCGCAATCATTACGCGATGAACTGTATGTCCTTTAATATCCATGCCAAGAATTGCAGCAGCTTTTGCTTTCGCGTCATCAGCGCCTTCGGCAACTTTTACTCCACCAGCTTTACCGCGTCCACCAACTTTTACTTGCGCCTTAACGACGACTTTGCCGCCGATCTTAGATGCTGCAGCAAATGCTTCATCGGCGGTTGTAGCAACGGCACCTGCTAAAACTGGAACGCCATGTTTTTCAAATAAATCTCGCGCTTGATATTCGTATAAATCCACGGCTAAATCTTAATGGTGTAATTAGAGCTTCTCGACCGGAGCATAACGAAGCAATAATCGCTTCTCTCCCAATTGTCCGAAATTTATAGTCGCTTCTGCTCTATCGCCTTCGCCAGAAATCTTCACCACAGTACCTAAACCGAATGTGTCATGAGACACACGATCACCAATTACTAAGAAAATTGTAGAACTACTCTTCTTTCCACTTGCGCTGGTTGCTTTAAGTGGAGGCGCTGAAACAAATTTAGGTTTACTAGAAAATGTTCTTTGTCGCCAATCAATCAATTCATCTGGGATCTCATCTAAGAATCTCGACGCAGGGTTGTAATTTGGTGAACCCCATGCGCTTCTATATTCAGCGCGAGTTAAATAGAGTCGTTCGCGTGCCCTTGTTAATCCAACATAGGCAAGACGCCGCTCCTCTTCCAACTCATCTCGCTCACCGAGCGTGCGGGAATGAGGAAAGATTCCATCTTCCATTCCAGTTAAAAATACAGTCGGAAATTCCAGACCCTTAGCCGTATGTAAAGTCATTAATGTGATGACGCCGCCGTGATCTTCACCTTCTGGGATCTCATCTGAATCTGCTACAAGCGAAACTTGTTCCAAGAAACCAGCCAAAGATATTTCTGACCCTTCGGGTAGATCCTCTAGTGGTCGCTCCTCATACTCGATTGAAACTGCTACAAGCTCTTGTAGATTCTCGACTCTTGATTCATCTTGCGGATCGGTGCTCTCTTCAAGTTCTGCAAGTAACCCGCTCTGCTCAAGTACCGCTTCCAAAATCGTTGAAGGTTTGGTTCTCGCTTCAACTAGCACATTAAGTGCAAGTATCAAGGATACGAAAGAACTTAGTGATGCAGTTGCTCTACCACCTAATTCAGAACTATTAGCTACGGCATTAAGAGCTTGCCAGAAGGAGATACCACGTGATCTTGAAAAGTTTTCGATTGCTTCGATTGCGCGATCTCCTATGCCACGCTTTGGAACATTGATAATTCTGCGAAGTGAGACCTCATCCTCTAAATTGGCTAATACTTTTAGATATGCGATGAAATCTTTGATTTCGCGTCTCTCATAGAAGCGAACTCCACCAACTACTTTATAAGGTAATCCTGCGCGCATGAATACCTCTTCAAAAACGCGAGACTGTGCATTTGTGCGATAAAAAATCGCAGTATCGCCATATTTAGAGATGCCTTCATTGGCTAATTTCTTTATCTCTCCTGATATGAACTCTGCTTCGTCATGTTCATTCTCTGCCACATATCCAACAAGCGAAGCTCCAGCTCCTGCTTCGGACCATAGATTCTTAGGCTTGCGATCTTTGTTCTGCTCGATTACCGCATTTGCGGCACTCAAGATATTTTGAGTTGATCTGTAATTCTGCTCGAGCAAAATAGTTTCAGCATCCAAGTAATCCAATTCAAATTGGAGGATATTTCGAATCGTTGCACCACGAAAGCCGTAAATTGATTGGTCTGCATCACCAACTACGCAGAGGTCTGCCGCCGGAATACCCTCTTCATCCTTACCGACTAGCTCTTTAACGAGAATATATTGCGCATGGTTTGTATCCTGATACTCATCGACCAGGATGTGGCGAAAACGCGAACGGAGCCTAGATTTTGCCTCGGGAAAACGCTGCATTACTTCTACGGTTTTCATGATCAAATCATCAAAGTCCATCGCATTGGCTTGGCCAAGACGTTTTTGATAAAGCGCATAAACATCAGCAGTTATCTGCTCAAATTGATTGCTGGTTGAGTTCAAATAGTCCTGTGGACCTAAAAGTTCGTTCTTTGCATTTGAAATCATTGCCGCAAACTGTCTGGGTGGATAACGTTTGGGATCTAAATTTAAATCCTTAGCAACCAATGAGATTAATCTTTGAGAATCGGCACTATCGTAGATCGTAAAATTATTTGAGTACCCCAATCTATGTGCTTCTTGTCGAAGAATTCGAACGCAAGCGGAATGGAATGTTGATACCCACATTGATTTAGCGATCGGTCCGACAAGATCTGCGACTCTCTCTTTCATCTCTCCCGCAGCTTTATTTGTAAATGTGATTGCTAATATTTCAAATGGCCGGACATTTCTTCTAGCCATTAAATAAGCAATGCGCCGAGTGAGCACTCGAGTCTTTCCAGAACCAGCGCCGGCAACTACTAATAGAGGTGCGCCGCTATGAACTACTGCCGCAGTTTGCTGCGGATTTAGCCCATTAAGTAGTGGATCTTCTGACATGAGGCAGCAGTCTATTAGTCGTGGGAGACTACCTCCGTGGAACCAAGGGATGACAAAGAGATTTCGCGCATACTTGTTGTAAATGCGCATCCAGATGATGCTGATTTCGGTACCGGCGGAACTGTCGCTACATGGGCAGCTAAGGGAATCGAAATTACATATGTCTGCTGTACAAATGGTGATCAAGGCGGCGAAGCTTCTGGAGTTGCTCAAGAAGATATGGCAGCAACTCGTCAAAGAGAACAACGTGATGCGGCAAAAGTGCTTGGTGTCAAAGAGGTTGTTTATCTAAATTATCGAGATGGGCATTTAGAGCCAACACTTGGACTTCGCAAAGATATTGTCAGACAAATTAGAATTCATAAACCAGATCGCATGGTGATTCAAAGTCCAGAAAGAAATTGGGATCGCATCGGTGCAAGCCATCCAGATCATTTAGCTGCCGGTGAAGCTGCTATTCAAGCGGTTTACCCAGATGCACGAAATCCATTTGCCTTCACTGACCTTTTAAGTGAGGAAGGTTTAGAACCTTGGCGAGTAAAAGAGGTTTGGTTATATGCGCACCATTCACCCGATCATTGGGTGGATATAACTCAAACTTTCCCGAAGAAGATCGCCGCTTTAAATGCTCATGTTTCTCAAACTGCACACAATAAAGAGTTAGAGAAAATGGTACGCGAATGGGGCGAACGCAATGCGGGAGTCGGTGGCCTACCTATGGGACAAATCGCAGAAGCTTTTAAAATCGTTAATACAGATTAAGAAACCTTTACAGAAATCATCTTTACCGTCTGAATTGGATATCCATCAGGCGCGTAATACCACTTACCATCTGCACCTTGTTTAGCAGCCTTCTGGCTTGCAACATATTTAACAATATCTAAACCTTTGGTGATCTTGCCCCAGATAGTGTAATTCGGAGGTAGCTGTGTATTTTTGTAGACGAAGAAGATCTGAGATCCATTGGTTTTTGCACCAGAATTGGCCATTGCCACAATTCCTTCAGGGTAATTATTAGAAACATTTTTCGGCAGATTTTCATCAATATATCCGCTCCAACCTGTTGGTGAACCTCCGCCTGTAAAAGTGGGATCTCCGCATTGAAGAACGAATAAACCTTCAGTTGTTAAACGGTGGCAAAAGGTATTATCAAAATATTTTCCGCGAGCCAAGGCAGCAAGTGAGGTAATCGTCAAAGGCGCTTTGGGATTAAGTGAGACTTCGATAACACCACAATTTGTATTGAAAGTTAACTTCTTTGGAAGTGGGTTAGCAGCTTTTAAAGGTTGATTGACCTTCTTAGGAGTGCTTTGAACTATGTCGGCCTTTGCACATTTAATCGCAGCATTTGATGAAGGCGAAGTCATCAGGGTCAAAGCAGATGTCGCAAGTAGTGAAGTTAACAATATGGCAATTTTCTTCATTGCTATTCCCATTCGATAGTACCTGGTGGCTTGCTGGTAATGTCTAAAACTACACGATTTACTTCTCGAACTTCATTTGTGATTCGAGTTGAGATTCGCTCAAGTAATTCATAAGGCAATCTAGACCAATCTGCAGTCATCGCATCTTCGCTAGATACTGGGCGCAAGACAATCGGGTGCCCATATGTTCGCCCATCACCTTGAACGCCAACACTTCTGACGTTTGCTAAAAGCACTACAGGGCATTGCCAAATTGATCTCTCCTGACCGGCAGCCTTTAATTCTTCACGCACTATCAAATCTGCTTCTCTTAAAATCCCAAGGTTCTTTTCATTTACTTCGCCAATTATTCGAACACCTAAACCAGGCCCTGGAAATGGCTGACGCCAGATTATCTCTTCAGGTAATCCAAGCTGAAGGCCGACTTGTCGCACCTCATCTTTAAATAAGGAACGAAGCGGTTCGATTAATCTAAATTTCAAATCATCTGGTAATCCGCCCACATTATGGTGCGATTTGATGTTTGCAGTACCAGTTCCGCCACCGGATTCGACGACATCGGGATAGAGCGTTCCCTGTACTAAGAATTCGACTTCCCCCTCTGAGGCTATATCGCGCGCAGCTTTCTCAAATGATCTGATGAATTCGCGGCCGATTATTTTCCGCTTCTCTTCAGGATCAGTGACTCCGGTAAGTGCCTTTAGAAATTGATCTTTGGCATCAACTACTACTAAATCAACTCCAGTTGCTGCGACAAAATCCTGTTCAACTTGTTCTGCCTCACCACTTCTTAGAAGTCCGTGGTCAACAAATACACAAATTAATTGATTGCCCACTGCTCTCTGAATTATCGCTGCGGCAACTGCGGAATCAACTCCACCTGATAAGCCACAGATAACTCGTTTTGAGCCAATTGCTTCTCTGGCCTTAGTAATCTCGCTCTCTGCAATATTCTTGGTGGTCCAATTCGGTTCACATTTTGCAATATCGATCAACCAGTTATGGAGAATCTGTTGTCCATATTCTGAGTGCAAAACCTCTGGGTGAAATTGAACTCCTGCTAGTAAACCATCTTTGCTTTCAAAGGCGGCGACTGGGGTGTCCTTAGTTACTGCGCATACTGCGAAATCTTTCGGAGCTTCCGTTACCGCATCACCGTGGCTCATCCAAACCAACTGCTCGAGTGGTACTCCCTTAAATAGTTTAGATTCAGTAGCTTTTAAAGCAGTTCGGCCAAATTCGGATTTACCAGTCTTAGTTACAGCTCCACCTAAAGCATTTGCCATGACTTGAAATCCGTAGCAAATTCCGAAGATTGGTATTCCTAATTTAAATATCTCCTGATCGAACTTAGGTGCATTCTCTTCATAAACTGACGAAGGCCCCCCTGATAGAACTATTGCTGATGGAGACTTTGATTTAACTAATTCTGCACTGATATTAGAAGGAACAATTTCGGAATATACGTTTGCTTCTCGAACTCGACGTGCAATTAATTGTGCATACTGAGCGCCAAAATCAACAACTAGCACGCCAGGGCTTTGATTAGCCACGAGTTATAAGAACCTCAACGCGTTGGAATTCCTTAAGATTTGAGTAACCGCAGGTAGCCATCGCACGTCGCAAAGCGCCAAACATATTCATTGATCCATCAGATGAATGCGATGGGCCAATCAAGATCTGTTCAATAGTTCCCACGGTTCCTACTGCGACTCGCTCTCCTCTTGGAAGTTCTGGATGATGCGCCTCTGACCCCCAGTGCCAACCAAGTCCTGGAGCTTGTGTTGCCTTTGCTAATGGAGAACCCATCATTACTGCATCTGCGCCGCATGCTATCGCTTTTGCGATATCTCCTGAACGTCCAACAGAACCATCGGCGATAACATGAACGTAACGTCCGCCAGATTCATCTAAATATTCACGTCGCGCAGCTGCAACTTCAGAGACTGCTGATGCCATTGGAACTTGCACACCCAAAACTTTTCGAGTGGTATGCGAAGCGCCGCCACCAAAACCAACCAATACGCCCGCAGCGCCTGCGCGCATTAAGTGAAGCGCTGCAGTTCCGTTTGCTACGCCACCTACAATAACTGGTGTATCTAACTCATAAATAAATTTCTTTAAGTTCAAAGCTTCGCCGGAACCAACATGCTCTGCTGAAACCGTGGTTCCACGGATTACGAAGATATCTACGCCGGCGGCTTCTACTGCCTTGTGAAATTCTGCGGTTCGTTGTGGAGATAGTGAAGCTGCAACAGTTACCCCAGCATCGCGAATCTGCTGAATACGTTCCTTGATTAATTCAGAACGAATCGGCGCAGAGTAGATCTCTTGCATGCGTTTGGTTGCATTCTTCTCTGGCATGGATGCAATCTCTCCGAGCGGAACACGGGGATCTTCATATCTCGTCCAGAGCCCTTCAAGATTCAATACGCCAATTCCACCTAAACGACCGATTTCAATCGCTGTCTCTGGTGATACAACTGAATCCATTGGCGCTGCCATCATTGGAATATCGAATTTATATGCATCGATCTGCCACTCAGTCGATACATCTTTTGGATCGCGCGTGCGTCGACTTGGGACAACGGCAATATCATCAAATGAATAAGCAACTCGTGCACGTTTGCCTGGTGCAATCTCGATGCTATCTGTCATTTGCGTGCCTCCTATTAATCCCTATTTAACCTTTATTAACCTTTATTCGAGCCATAATTCGGAGCTTCTTTTATATCAGCAACATCATGCGGATGGCTCTCCTTCAAACCTGCAGAAGTAATTCGAATCAATTGCCCTTCACGTCGAAGAGTTTCGATATCTGGTGCACCTGCATAACCCATGCCGCTACGTAGTCCACCAACTAATTGATGAATTACCGAAGTTACTGGACCGCGATATTTAATCTTCCCTTCAATTCCCTCTGGTACCAGTTTGTCTTCAGAGAGGACATCATCTTGCATGTAACGATCTTTAGAGTACGATTTTTGTTCACCACGTGATTGCATCGCGCCAAGTGAACCCATGCCGCGGTAAACCTTAAACTTAACTCCATCAATCTCAACCAACTCTGATGGTGATTCGTCGCAGCCAGCAAATAGCGAACCGAGCATTACAGTATTTGCACCAGCCACAATCGCTTTGACGATATCTCCTGAATATTGCATTCCACCATCTGCAATCAATGGGACGCCAGCTTTACTACAAGCCTTATTTGCTTCCATGATTGCAGTTATCTGCGGAACCCCTACTCCTGCAACCACTCGAGTAGTGCAAATCGATCCGGGGCCAACGCCAACTTTTACTCCATCAGCGCCTGCATTTATAAGCGCTTGCGCACCTGATCTAGTGGCGATATTGCCACCGATTACTTGGGTATCCGATGAGAATTTCTTAACTCTCTCGATTGCTTCTAAAACTGCTCTGTGGTGTCCGTGTGCCGTGTCTACAACAACTACATCAGCGCCTGCATCGATTAGCGCTTGCGCACGTTTGAATCCATCTTCTCCAACGCCAACTGCTGCACCTGCAAGACCTACATTCTTCGCCAATTTCACGTGCGTGACTTGATCTTCAATCGATAAGTTGCGGTGGATGATTCCAATGCCGCCTGCTTTGGCAAGTGCGATAGCCATCTGCGATTCAGAGACTGTATCCATCGCCGATGAGACAAGTGGAATCGAGAGTTTTATCTTTCGAGTAAGCCAAGTTGAAGTTTCAACCTCAGAAGGAACTACCTCTGACGGTCCAGGTAGCAGGAGCACATCGTCGTAGGTCAGCCCGAGCATCGCTACTTTCTCAAACTCGCTCACTGCCTACCCTTTCGCTAAGCCGCAATCTTAACTGCAGCCTTGGATATGTAGAAAATCTGTCATGAAGCAAGAAACCCCGCGTATAAAGTGAGCGGAGAAAATGTGCTTTTGCTTTTCATTTTCGTAGCTCAGCTTTATAGCGGGGTTTTTTGCAACCTTTATGGCTTAGTGAGTATGTCCTCCAGGGCCATGCTTATGTCCATGTCCACCTGCATCAACCTCTTCTTCGTCTTTCTTCTCGAAGACCACAGCTTCAGTTGTAATAAACATCGCGGCGATTGAAGCGGCATTTGCAAGCGCTGATCGAGTTACCTTTACTGGATCGATAACGCCATCTTTTGCAAGATCGCCATAGATATCAGTTGCGGCATTGAAACCTTCATTTGGCTTCATTGCGCGAACCTTTGACACTACGACATATCCCTCTAAGCCAGCATTCTCTGCGATCCAACGCAGTGGTTCATCGCAAGCTTTGCGAACTAGACGCACACCTACTGCCTTGTCGCCCGTGAATCCAAGGTCACCTTCAAGTGAATCTGCAGCATGAACTAATGCTGCACCTCCACCGACAACAATTCCCTCTTCAACAGCTGCTCTAGTTGCAGAGATGGCATCTTCAAGACGATGCTTCTTCTCTTTCAATTCAACTTCCGTGTGTGCACCGACTTTGATTACACAGACACCACCTGCAAGTTTTGCAAGACGCTCTTGTAATTTAGTGCGATCCCAATCTGAATCTGTATTTTCGATTTCATTGCGAATCTCAGAAATACGATCTTGAACGCGCTTCTTATCGCCCGCACCATCAACGATGGTTGTGTTGTCTTTGTCCAACACAACGCGACGTGCACGTCCCAATACTTCAAGACCAACTTGATCAAGTTTCATACCGATCTCAGTAGTTACAACTGTCGCACCGGTAAGAATCGCCATATCTTCAAGCATCGCCTTACGACGATCACCAAAACCTGGCGCCTTAACTGCAGCTGATGAGAAGACTCCGCGCATCTTGTTAACCACAAGCGTAGATAGCGCCTCTCCCTCAACGTCTTCAGCAATGATAAGTAACGGCTTAGAGCTCTGCGCAACCTTCTCAAGAATTGGCAGAATCTCAGATAACGCCGAGATCTTTCCACCAGAAATCAGGATATATGGATCATCTAGAACTGCCTCCATACGATCGGTATCAGTTACGAAATATGGAGAGATAAATCCCTTGTCGAACTGCATACCTTCTGTGAAATCAAGCTCTAGCGCAGTGGTAGAAGATTCTTCGACAGTGATGACGCCATCTTTGCCGACTTTCTCCATTGCTTCTGCGATTAGTTGACCGATTGCAGGATCTTGTGCAGAGATTGTTGCAACATTTGCAATCTGATCTTTGCCGCCAACTGGAGTTGCATGTGAACGAAGTGTCTCGGTTACTTTTGTTACTGCCGCTTCGATTCCTAACTTCAAATCCATCGGTTGTGCACCAGCTGCTAGGTTACGAAGACCTTCTTTCACCATCGCTTGTGCAAGGACTGTCGCAGTTGTGGTTCCATCACCGGCAACATCGTTGGTCTTTGTTGCAACTTCTTTAACAAGTTGCGCACCCATATTCTCGGCTGGATCAGACAGTTCGATCTCTTTTGCAATTGTCACACCATCGTTCGTGATTGTTGGTGCGCCAAATGATTTGGAGATAACAACGTTACGACCCTTAGGTCCAAGAGTTACCTTTACGGTATCTGCAAGAATGTTGACACCGCGCTCCATGGCGCGACGTGCAACCTCATCAAAATGTAATTGTTTACCGGCCATTATCGATTCGACTTATTTCTCGATGATGGCCAAAATATCGCGAGCAGAGAGAACTAATAACTCATCTGCGCCGTGCTTAACTTCTGTTCCGCCGTACTTGCTATAAAGCACGACATCTCCGACCTTAATATCCATCGGTACACGAACACCATCATCGAAGCGACCAGGACCAACTGCAATAACAGTGCCCTCTTGTGGCTTCTCTTTTGCGGTATCTGGAATTACTAAACCTGATGCAGTTGTCTGTTCAGCGGTAGCTGGCTTTACGACAATGCGATCTTCAAGTGGCTTGATGCCCATTGATTGCTCCTTTAGCTTTTTTTGGCTTCTGGCCCACGGTTAGCACTCGCGGGCCTACAGTGCTAAAGGATATTAAATTGCGCTTAAAACGACAAAGCGGAGTCGGCAAGGGCACCATTTGGCCTAGCCCCCGCCTCGAGCAGGAGGGAACCAAGGCTCGCCACCATCGCGCCATTGTCGGTACAGAGAATTGGGCTTGGAATATGTAAGCGGATGCCCGCTTTCTGGCAGCGCTCAGTGGCCACATAGCGAAGGCGAGAGTTGGCGGCAACTCCGCCGGCGATAACGAGTCGATCTATCCCGTTATCTTTGCAAGCTCGCAGAGATTTCTGAAGTAATACATCAACTACCGCCTCTTGAAATGAGGCTGCGATATCAGCACGTGCTTTGTTATTAATTCCATTATTTCCAGCAGAGAGCTTTTCAATGTAACGAGCAACCGAAGTTTTAAGGCCAGAGAATGAGAAGTTGTAAGGTCTGGTTCGCCAATCTTCGGCCGTAGTCAATCCTCGTGGAAAATCAATATTTATTTCACCTGCAGTTGCCTCGCGATCAATTGCGGGGCCACCTGGGAAACCTAAATTCAATACGCGCGCGATTTTGTCAAAAGCTTCACCGGCTGCATCATCCATCGTTGCGCCAAGTTTCCTTACATCTTTTGTGATGTCATTTACTTGCAACAACGATGAATGGCCGCCACTTACCAAAAGTGCAATTGTAGGTTCTAATTTCTCCTCATGAGTCAAGTAATCAACAGCGATATGTGAAGTCAAATGATTAACTCCATAAAGTGGTTTTTCCAGAGCAGTAGCAAGCCCAGTTGCACCAGCTACTCCTACTAGCAGGGCACCAATTAGCCCTGGACCTTCTGTAACTGCAATTGCATCGATATCAGAAAGTTTCACCTTGGCATCATTTAGCGCTTGCTCGAGTACATTTATAAAGGCCTCAAGATGAGCCCGACTTGCAATTTCCGGCACTACTCCACCGAATCTGACATGCTCATTCATGCTGGACGAGATTACATTTGCTAAGAGTGTGCGATCTCTAACGATTCCGATTGCTGTTTCATCGCAAGAGGTTTCAATTCCTAGAACTAGACTCACGATAAATCACCCAATGCACGCTTCATTATCTGAGCATCTTTGCCATAACCATAATAATTTTTACGGACATTTAACTTTTGGTATCCCATTTTGGAATAGAGAGCGATGGCATCCTCATTCTTGACGTTCACTTCGAGCATCATGGAATCACCACCTCTGGATTTAGCCCATTTTTCAAGCTCCGAAATTAAATAAGTAGCGATGCCTTTCCTGCGATATTTAGGGCTAACTGCGATTGTCATGATGTCGCCTTCGCCGCCGACAGCTGGTAGAAAAGCTCCAGCATAAGCAATTATCTCGCCGCCATCTTCAGCAATTAAGAAATTACGAGTCTTGCCGCCAATCTCATCTCTAAATTGTTCAATGGGCCAAGCTGTATCAGGAAAGTACTCACGATCTAGTGAGACTAATACCGGTAGATCCAAAACTGTGGCTTGGCGATAGGTGATCATGAATTCACCGATTTAAATTCTTTTGGAGGTACTGCATCTGGATGGCGCAAATACATCGGTTGATTCACATTTTGAAGGTGCGGAAATGAGATTAGTTTTGGGTACGCGTGCTTCACATCAGTCGTTAGCAAATATTTAATTGCACCTTCACCAAAGATCGGAAGTTTGGGTAATTCAGCTATTGAAGTAACTTGAGGTTCACCAACTCTTTTACCATTGAGGTATCTCGCCCAGTAGATCTCTTTGCGCCTTGCATCTGTTGCCACTAAAAATTCTGGAGAATCGATGCCATATGCGATGGCATCTAATGAACATACGCCTTGTATTGGTATCGAGCGCGCGAAGGCAAAACTCCTGGCGAAAATTATCCCAGTTCTAAGTCCGGTGAAAGGTCCTGGTCCCATTCCGACGATTACTTGATCAATTCTCTCTTTCGCTGCAATCCTTCC